>JAFSVO010000154.1 GCA_017444965.1 Clostridia bacterium
GTCGCTTTTCGCCGTTTTGATAGGTTATACCGAAAAAGTCCTTGAGCTGGCCCGTGAGTATCGAAAAAGCGATACCCGTCGTAAAGCCGACGGTCACGACTTTAGGTATGTGATTTACAAGCTTGCCTAAACGGAGAACGCCCATAAGAATAAGGATAACGCCCGCCGTTATCGTCGCGAGAATAAGCCCGTTCATACCCGCCTTGGCTATTACCCCCGCGACTATGGTCGCGAACGCCGCGGTAGGTCCGGCTATCTGTACGTTACAGCCGCCTAACGCCGAAATGATGAATCCCGCGACTATCGCGGTATAAAGGCCCTCTTCGGGCCCGACGCCCGAGGCGAGCGCGAGGGCTATCGAAAGAGGCAGGGCGATTATAGCGACTATAATGCCCGAAATAAGGTCTTTTACAAAACGGCTCTTGTTATAGGTTTTAAGCTCGGTAAACAAAATGGGACGAAACATATTTATCCTCCGGGTACTTTTTTATAATATTTCAAGAAAGTCGGTCTCTTTGACGTCACAGTCGAAGACGATCGTCTTTATTTCATAAGGTTTAAAGACCGCCGCATATTTTTTGCCGAAAAGCTCTATTTCGGCGCGGGTGTCCCTGCCGTCCGCCTCATACGCGCGTAAAACGGTCCCCCGTCCGTCCGCCTGCTTTTTGACGGCGGAGACGATTATATTCTTTTCGGACACCTTTACGCCAGAATACTCGGTTTTAAGAGCTCCCTTATGGAACGTCTCGACCAAAACTGTCGGCTCGCACAAAAGCTTTCTTGCGCGCACGGCGGCGTCGGATGGCGACGAATACCCGAAAATGACGTATTTGAGCGCATGCTCGCCCTGCTCGGTATACTCGCAAAGAGAGTCTCTTTCGCCGAAATGGTCGGCAAATATCGCGCCGCGCAGAAGAGTGAGCGAAAGAGTGTTTTCTTCCGCATCGAAGCTGTGCACCCCGTCGGACGCGACGCCTATGCCCGAGTAAGACGCGTAATTTAAACACACCTGCTCGTCGCCGTCGGCGGGCCTTTCAATAAATCCGAAGGGTATCTCGCAAATGGTCTTTTCCGCCTTTTCGGGCGCGTCAAAGCATATTTTCAGCATTTTATGCTTTTCGTGAAAATCTATCTTGGCTCTGACTTCGACCTCGTCGGAGTTTTCGGATAAACTGTAATCGCGTATAAGCGTGCTGCCGCCTACAGTCTGCGTCGCGCGCACCGTCGCCCTGACGGGGCCCTTTTCAAGCACGGTTACGCATCCTTTGACTTCGGCGTCAACTGTCTTTTTGAACCTTTTTACGCCGTGCGCCCAGGTGTCGCACTCGGTCTCGACTATCAAAACCGTCTTTGTATTTTTAAGAACGGTCTTTCCGTTTTTAAGAAGCTCCTTTATCTCGCCGTTTTCGGCGAAGGTGACTTTTATCACGCCGTTTTCAAGCGTTTTTTCGTCGGCGTAAAGGCGGCTTTTATACTCTTTCGCGGGTTTTTCGAAAAACATTCGGTACACCCTGTAGCCGAGCGCCGGAACGCGCGCGCAAAACGCCGTTTTCGTTTTAAAGCCCTTGTTGGTTTTGGAGTCGCGCACCGCCTGTATGGGTATTTCGTTTCCTTCTTCGTCGGTCATATAAGTCGGGTCCTCGCGCACGAAAACGACGCGCTCTGTCTCAAACGCGTCGGGATTAAAGACGACGACGGGCGTGCCGACGTCTTCGGCGCTTTTCCACGAGGGCGCGGGCGGCCAGCTTCTTTTATAGACTTCAAGCTCTTTGCCCCTGAGCGTGTCTATATTCCACGATATCTGCTGAAGCGCGAAGTTTGAGGCGACGGCGGCTATCGACATACTTTCGCCGTGCGTCATTCGCGCGTCGTCGTAGGCTTCTTTTATGGAGCAGCCGCCTAAAATGTCGTGGAACTGGTTGAAAAGCGCCCTTTCCCACGCTCTTTTAAGCTCTTTTTCGGGATAAGGTGTATTCATCAGCTTTTCCGAAAGGACGGAATACGCCTCGGCTTCAAAGAGCATTTTCTCGGCTTTCGTATTGTTCTTTTTTATCTCGCTTTGGGCGCTGTAGCACCCTTTGGCGTGATACTGCAGGTCGCCGCAAACTACCGGCACGGAAACGCTTTTAACTTTTTCAAAATACTCGTCGGGGGTCGAATAAACGTACCCTTCGCCGAGCTCTTTTTCCATTTTGGAAAGAAGCTCGACGGTGGCGCCGCCGCCGTGATTTCCCACGCCGAAAAACGCCATCATTTCGTGTTTGTCGGCAAGCGCCGCGACCTTTTTAAACTGCGCGAAATTTTCAACGTCTATCGCGTAATTAAATGGAATGCGGTAGGCGCGCACGCGGCTTTTGTCGGCGCTTTCCCAGTCGAAAAGGGACGCCGGAAGGTCTTTTTCATGCGGCATAGGGCGCATGAAAACGTAGTTTTCCATGCGGCTTTTCTTAAGCATCTGAGGGATATTGCCGTTATGCCCGAAGGAATCCACGTTATAGCCCGTCTTCGCTATTACGCCGAACTTTTCTTTAAAATACCGCTGGCTTATAAGCGCGTGGCGGGCAAAGCTTTCGCCCGACGGCAGATTGCAGTCGGGTTGTATATACCATCCGCCGGCGACGCTCCACCGCCCTTCGCGCACTCTTTTTTGTATCTCGGCGAACATGGCGGGGTCGCTTTTTTCTATCCACATATAATAGGCGGCGCAGGCGGAGGTGAACTTAAAGTCGGGAAACTCGCGCATGCGGTCTAAGGCGCTTTTGAAAGTAGCCTTTATTTCCGCGAACCCCTCCTGCCACTGCCAGAGCCACACGGGGTCTAAGTGGGCGTTGCCTATAAGATAAACGTCTTTCATTGCTTTTCCTCTCCGCCGAAGAAGCGCTTTTCGGTTTCGGCGCACAGATAATGATATACCGGCAGATGAAGCTCCTGCACCTTATACGTCTCTTTTTCGGGAACTCTTACCGTAACGTCGCATATCTGCGACAGAAGGCTTTCGCTTTCCCCCGTGAGTGCGAGCGTATAAAGCCCGAGCGCCTTCGCCGTCTTTGCCGCCGCGACGATATTTTTCGAATTGCCCGAGGTGGATATGCCTATGAACAGGTCGCCCTCTTTTCCGTAGCCGTAGACCTGCTGTGCGTATGCGTACTCTGCGTCCGCGTCGTTTGAAAAGGCGCTTATCAGCGCCTCCTGGCTGACTAACGATATCGCGGGAAGGGCGCCCTGAAGCTTCGCGCGTATTTCCTCGGGGAGGCGGTTATCCGAGACGCGCCGTCTGCTTTTAAAGCCCTTCATAAGCTCGCCCACGATATGCCCGCTGTCGGAGGCGCTGCCGCCGTTGCCGCAGACGAGCGCCTTTCCGCCGCCTTCATAGGTCTTAATAAAAAGCCCGAGCGCCGCGTCTATATCCTCGCGGCAGGAAATGAGCGCGGGATATCTTTTCATAAAGTCGTACATATTGGTTTCCTCCTTTATTCGGACAGAGAAAGCGCCGCAATATCGCCTATGCTTTCGCCGAGCGCCGCGGGGACTATCCTGCACGCGGCGGCGTTTAAAGAAAGCGCTTCTTTTTTTATCACTCTTTCCATAGAGGGGCGCAGTAGCTTTTCGCACCTTGCGAATATGCTGCCTATAACGATAAGTTCGGGATTAAGTACGTCTATAAACACCGAGAGGGCTTCTCCCAGCTTTTCGCCGCATTTGTCAAATATCAAAAGGGCGTCCTTTTCGCCCGCCGAAGCTTTTTCGGCTATAAGCTTTGCTGTAATTTTATTAATATCTTCGGGGCATTTGCAGAAGGATACCTTTTCGCCCTTCTTAAACGCTTTTTCGGCGGCGTCAACGCCTGCGCGCGCTATGCCGCCGCCCGAGCAGAAGCCCTCAAATGAGCCCGACTTTCCGTAGCCCCGGGGCCCTTTTGCGAAAGGCGTATATGCCCGACCTCGCCCGCCATGTCGCACGCGCCCGAATAGAGTTTGCCGTTTAGAATAAGCCCCGCGCCCATACCCGTGCCAAAAGTCAGGAACACCATATTGCGCGCGCCTTTTCCCGCGCCGTACTTCCATTCGGCGACGGCGCAGGCGTCGGCGTCGTTCTGAAGGCGCGAGCGCCTTTTGTATTTTTTGAGAAGATAGTCTTTTACGCGAACGTCATCCCACCCCGGAAGGTTCGGTGGCGACGTAATTATCCCCTTTTTTGTATCGAGCGGGCCGCCGCAGGAAACGCCTATCAAAGAGCCGTCGTCGGGAAGCTTTTCGAGCGCCTTCGCCATTTTATCTATCATTTCGTAAGGGCTTGCCGAAAGGTCCGTCGGGATGACTTTTTTGCCCGTAACGGTTATTTTGCCGTTTTCTTCTTTTCCCGTTATGACGGCGCATTTGGTGCCGCCTATATCGAAACCGACCATTTTCATCACCCGTTTTTATTATAAATAATGTGTCGCTTCTTGTAAAGCCGGAATATAAAAAACTCCGCCGCCCGTCACAAATCATTGCCCGCCGCGTCAGACGCGCCCGTCGCCGTCCCGGAGGAAGGAGACGAAGCGTCGGATGCCGTCTGAGGGCGCCGTTTTGCGGTAGTAAACGTACACCACGTACTGTTCCCGGAAATCCGCCACGGACAGGAAGCGGATGCCCGGCAGGGCCTGTTCTTCCTCTTCCCGCATCACGCCGACGCCCACCCCGGCGGCGACCAGTTTTTCAAAGCATTCGATGTCGTTGCAGGTCACGGCGATACGGGGCTCAAAGCCCGCGCTTTCACACGCCCGTTTCAGGATAGCGTGGGTGTTGCTCCCCGCTCCCATAGAAAGAAAATCCCGGTCTTTCAGATCAAAAAGCGTCCGTTTTATGCCACAGGCGGGATCGCCCGACGCGACGGCAAGGCGCAGGGGCGTTTCGTACCAGGCGAATCGCTCCCTGTCGGGGTAAAAAGGGCTGTCGGCATCCACGATCAGATCGAAAGATGCGGGGTCCTGCTGATCCGTATCGAAGGCGATCCGGAAGGAGACGCCGGGCAAGGTGCGGCGAAAGGCGATGACGGCGTCGGTCACCCGACGGCGCATGGCACGCACCAGCACGCTGATCTCACGGGCTTCGTCCTCACGCAGCGAGGCGGCGAAAATCGCGTCGTCGATCTTGGCAAGCCCCCGGGAGAGCGCATCGTAGAGGCGCCGACCCCTTTCGTTGAGGACGATCCGATTGGCGCGGCGGTCGAACAGTTCCTGCCCCAGTTCCTTTTCCAGCCGCTTCACCGAAGCGGAGACCGAGGTCACGGGGACGAAGTACAGTTTCGCGGTCTGAGAAAAACTTTCATATTTCGCGCTTTCCAGAAAATAGCGCAGTTGCAGCAGTTCCATATCCGTTCCCCTTTCTTGTTGATGAACCCAATTTTACCACATCTTTAAAGTGAAA
>JAFSVO010000155.1 GCA_017444965.1 Clostridia bacterium
CGGCGTAAGCCGAAATATATCGCAACAAAGGTGACGGTTCTCTGTGCTTGGCACAGAGAACCGTCACCTTTGTTCAGTCTCCTTTGTTTTTACGCTTTTTTCATTTTAAGGACGAACGCCGCGCCTCCGTCTTTACGGTTTTCGGCGGACAAGTCCGCGCCGCACGCCTTCGCCGCGAGCAGGGCTATCGAAAGCCCAAGCCCGAAGCTGCCGTTTTTGCCCTTGTATCCCCTTTCAAATATATGTGGAATGTCGTCTTCCGCTATCCCTTCACCGTCGTCGCGCACCGTGACCGAAACGTACCCGTCCTCCTCCGCGCAGGACACGTAAACCCGGCTTTTGGCGTATCTTACGGCGTTGCTCAAAAGGTTGCCCGTTATCTTTTCAAAAAGGTCCTCTGTCGTCAGGACCTCGGCGCCGTCAACCGTGTCAAGAGAGATCGTGACGCCCTTCTGCGCGGCGGCTCCCGATACGCGCTCCAAAGCATTTTGCAGAAGAGTTGAAAGGTCGAGGGCGGCAAGTTCGGGCGCGCTTTCCCCGTCGAGCCGCGAAAGCGAGAGCAGTTCGTTTACCATATCGGTAAGCCTGCGGCTTTCGTCAAGAATGACGCGCGCGGCGGCGGGGGCGTCTGAAAGCACGCCCTGTTCTATGCCCTGCGCATAGCCGCCTATCGACATTAAAGGCGTGCGCAGTTCGTGCGACACGTTCTGAAAAAAGGTCTTCTGCGCGCGATCTGCGGCGCGGAGTTTTTCGGACGCGTCCTTTAAGGCGCGGCGCAGCGCCTCGGCTTCTTTAAGCGAAAATTCTTCTTTAAGGGGGTATTCCTCGCCCCTTGCGACGCACGCCGAAGACTCTTCGAGCATGCGCAGGGGGCGCGACACGCTTTTCGCGGCCACGGCGAGAGCCGCTATTATAACGACCGCAAGCGCCGAAATAAGCGCGGTCATTTGAATTACCGCCGACCTTACCCCGTAAACTATGCTCTCGACGGGGCAGTAAACGGCGATAAGCGCCACACGGCGTGACTGCGCGGGCGGCAAGACAGCCCTTACGAGTATATCTTCGCCGCCTGCTTTTACCGTGCGGCATTCACCCGCGGCGCCCTCTTCGCGCGAAAGGGCGAGAACAGCTTCCGCAAGGGTTAAAAGCGCCGGGTCTTCCTGCCCGTCCGCGGGGAAAACAAGTTGATCTTCAGAGGCGAATATAAGCGCGCGCGCATCGCCCCGAACGCGGCTTTGTGCGCGGCTTACCTCGCGCAGAAAACGGTTCGTGCGCTCTTTGTCGGGCGCGTCGCGCCCTTCGGGAAAATATTCGCTTATAAGCCTGTCCAGATCTGCCTGCAAGGTCTCAAAGTCCTTTTCGGCGCGGTCGAACGCGGCTTTGCGCGCGGCGTTCTGAAAAACGAGAGCCGAAAGGGGGATAAGGATAATAAGCAGAATGAGAATGGGTATAAATATTCGGGTAAAAACGCTTGTTTTCACGGCTTTTCCTCCTTTTTTACAAGGCGGAAGCCGAAGCCCCATACCGTTTCTATTTCAAAATCGGCGCCTTTTTCGCGCAGCTTTTTGCGCAGGCGCTTTAATAGGTCGTCCGATACGCGCGTGTCGGCTTCAAAGTCAAAACTCCAAAGTTCGCGCAGAAGTTCGTTGCGGCTTACGGCGCGCTCTTTATTCTTTAAAAGATAGGTGAGAAAGCCGAACTCGGCGGGCGTAAGCGAAAGAGGAGAAGTCCCGATGAACGCCTCGCGCGCGTCCTCGCGAAGGGTAAGCGAGCCGAAGGAAAGCGGCCCGTCTTTTTTTGCGCCCGAGGCGGTATCCGTCCTGCGGAAAAGGGCGTTTACGCGCGCCACCAGCTCGAGCGGCAGAAAGGGCTTTACAAGGTAGTCGTCGCTTCCGAGCGACAACCCCGTCACCCTGTCGTAGGGGTCGTCGCGCGCCGAAACTATTATTATGGGCAGGGACGCGTCCTTTTGCCGCAGGCGCGAGCAGACGGTCAGTCCGTCTGTGCCGGGCATCATTATATCGAGTATGACAAGGTCGGGGCGGCTTTTTTCAAACGCGTTCAAAAGTGCGTCGCCGCTCGGAAACGCCTCCGCTTCAAAGCCCGCGTTTATAAGAAAGGTGCTCATAAGCTCCCTTATGTTGCGGTCGTCGTCGGCGAGGTATATCCGCTTTTTCATTTCATCACGCCCCTTTTATGAGCAAATTATAACAGAACGGCGCGTAATTGTAAACGATTGCCGCAATTTTGCCGCATTTTGTCCCTTGTTTTTCCGAAAGGGCGGGTGATACGCTTAAAGCGTAAAAAACCGAAGGGGGCAGACAAAATGAAGATTTTAAAGATCATAACTTTAACGGTATTGATCCTCGCGTTCGCGCTTTTTACGGTTGCGAGCTGCGGCAAACCGGAGTTGTTTACGGATCAGCCCCTGCCCGAAGCGCCTGCGGAAACGGCGGTGGCGGCGCCCGACGCCGAAAAAGAGGCCTATGAGCAGACGGCGAGAGCCGAAGCGCCCGCGAAAGAGCCTGCCGCGCCCGTATCGGAAGTAAACGCGCCGCCCCGGACAGAATACGCGCCCGCCGCAAACGATAGAAACCCGGTCCCGGAAAGCACGGAAAGCAAGGCGGAAAAGACAGAGGCGGGCTTTACGGAGTTTTCGTTTGAAAGCGGCGGCGTCACCCTTAAATACCTGCTTTACACGCCCGAAAACGCCCGCGCGGGCATGCCGCTTATCGTTTACCTTCATTCGGCGAACTCCAAGGGCGACGATACTTCCCTTCTCACGTCAAACGACGGCTTTCCGAAATATTTAAGCGACGGCGCATTAGGCGCGCTTGCGGCTTACGTTTTAATGCCGCAGATCCCGGCGAGCGAGCGCGGCTGGGTGAACCTTTCGTCTTTTATCGCCGCGCTTACCGAAAAGACTGCGTCCGAGTGCGGCGCGGACAGAAGCAATATATCCCTGACGGGGCACAGCGTGGGCGGCACGGGCAGTTGGAACATAGCCGCGGCGAAGCCCGGGCTTTTTGCCCGCATAGCGCCCCTTTCGGGCAGCGTAAGAGCCAATAACGATACGGTCGCGGCGCTAAAGAATACCGCGGTGCGCGCCTTCGTCGGCAGCGGCGATACTGTCATAGATCCCGCCATGTCGCAAAGAATGGTCGAGGCGCTCAGAAAAGCGGGCGCCGACGCCGAGATAACGGTTTTCGAGGGCGCGTCTCACGAAGACGTTCCGGCGCTCGCCTACCTTGACGAAAGCCTTGACCTTATTTATTGGCTTTGCGGCGGAAAAACGGCGGAAAAGAGCGCCGAAGCGGACGAAAAAATGAATATGTATAAGAACAGCGAGTTTATCGAAAAGGAACAGCCCGAGCGTACGGAAGAGACGAAAAGACTCATCTCGGCGTATCAGAAAAGCCCGACGGTCGACAATTACCTCGCCCTGCGCGACGAGGTCATAAAGAATTACGACGCCGTGCTTGAAAGGAAAGAAGCAAAACTCGAGTCCCTTAAAAAAGAGACGGCGGGAAAGGTCGGCGGCGACGCCAAGGTCGCCGAAATGGAAGAGATAGTTCAGGAAATGTATTCTACCTACTGGAACCGTATAAACAGCAGTATGCTGCGGTTTACCGACTCGCGCCTTTTAAAATGGAAGATATCCGACGCGCCGAAATACGACTTTATCCCCGTAATGGGCACGGGAGAAAGTATTTACGTTTCCCGCACCCCCGTAACGTGCTCGCAGTACGCGGAATTTCTAAAGGAGACGGGGCATCCCGCTCCGCCGAATTGGAAGGACGGCGCATACCCCGCAGGCGAAGACGATCTTCCCGTGAACTTCGTGTCAAAAGCCGACGCCGAGGCGTATTGCAAGTGGCTTACCTCAAAGGACGGGACGAACGTTTACCGCCTGCCGAGTGAGAGCGAGTGGGAGCTTGCGGCGGGGCACATGCCGAAGGACGCCGACTTCAACTGCAAAGTGACGGACGGCAGAGTTTCGGTCTATAAGTACGAAAACGTTACTCGCGGCGCGCACGGCGGGATAGATTTCTGGGGCAACGTGTGGGAGTGGACCTCTACCGAAAGAGAGAACGCGGACGTGGAAAAGATACTCGCCGTAAAGGGCGGCTCGTGGAAATCGCCTCGCACCGACTGCCGTACCGAGCACCGAAAAGAGGGACGGGCGGCGGACAAGGGGTACGAAGACGTCGGCTTCCGCGTCATACGCGTAACGGGCGGGAAAGAGCCCGCGCAGAAGGTAGACCTTTATACCCTCGCGGCGCCGACCGTTCGCGCCGGAAGCGAGGGCGGAAAAATGGTCCTTTCGTGGAACGCCGTCCCCGGCGCCGTCGAATACCAGATATACTCTTATTCCGACAAGACGGGGCTTCTTGAAATGATATCAAGAACGAAAAGCACGGAAGCCTCGCTCCCCGCCGTAGAGGATATCAAATATATCGTCCAGGCGCTGTCATATACCGAAATATCCGACAACGTCCGCCCGGAATACGCCGTAGGAACGTAAAAAAAGAGCCGATTTCTCGGCTCTTTTTCAGTGAAATACGCCCGCCTTAACAAAGGGGACGGTTCTGTGATTGAAAAATCAATCACAGAACCGTCCCCTGATTGACACATGCGTTCGATATTTTTCGGCTGAAGCCGAAAAGAGAAAACAAAGTGCGCGCTATGTGCGCGCCCTAATGATTAAATGCGCGTTAGCGCATACCTTAATGCAAAACGAAGTTTTGCAATTCACGAATGTCGAAGACTTTCAATTCATGACGAAGTCAATTCATGAAAAGCCTTTCGGCTTTTCAATTCATTTAAACTCGGGCATTCTTTTTTCGTTGAAAATGACGCCCGTAAGCTTCTTTACCCCGAAGGTGCGGACGAACAGGTCGCATTTGCACAAAAAGAGATAATAGACGTTATACCCGCACCCGAGCATGGTCTCGAAATTGCCCTGCCCTTTCGCGACGATCACGTCGGCGCGTAAAAGGGCGGATTTCAACTCCTCGCCTATCTCGCTTATCTGCGTGCCCGAGATATCCGAGCCGTTGTCTATTACGCGGCAGACTTCCGAAAGTCCCGTATACTCCGCGTCCTCAAGCGTTACGTCGTTGAGCACCGGCGCGCCGCGGACCGCGGCGGTGACGAGAAGGCGCGGGTATTTTTCCTTTATTTTCTCAATAAACAGCTTATCCAAAACTATTTCCCCGGCGTTGTCGAGTATGTAAACGAGCTCGCGGGCGTTTTCAAGGTCGCGCGTAAGGTTTTTATACTCGGTTTCGTCGACCTGCTCGGAAGACAGCGCCGACATAAGCTTTCCGTCAAGCTCGTCCATATCGACGGCGCCGTGAAGCGCGCCGAAATCTATGTAATTGCCGAGCCGCGCGAACTTTAAAGCCGAAAGGACGGGGTCCGCGCTCGCGTTTACCTCCGCCTCTATTTTCGGGAGCCGCTCAAGCACGAAATCGTTCGACTCCTTTTTTACCTCGCCGTAAATATCCTCTTCGTCGAAGTATTTCTTAAAGGCGCGGTTAAAGCGCGAAACGAGGTACGGCGCGGCGACGCCCGCGGGCGCCTTCGCTATCTCGGCGCAGACGTCCTTTAAATAGGCGAGCTTCTTTTCCTCGTCGGCGTATTTTGAGATCTGCCCGGTCTGCCTTCTCATAAGGCAGGCGATACAGTCGGACTTAAATTGCATAAATATCAGCTCCCGAAAGAATTATACTTTATTCCGCGTCTTGAATCAAGCGGTCTTTTGCTGTATAATGAAGAAAAAAACATAAGGGTGATAAAAATGAGCGTATATGACGACAGCTTAAAGCTTCATTACGAAACGAAAGGGAAAATAGAGATAACTACGCGTATGCCGGCAAACTGCGCGCGCGACCTGTCGCTCGCTTACACGCCGGGCGTGGCTCAGCCCTGCCTTGAGATACAAAAGGATATAAATAAAAGCTATGAGCTTACGCGCCGGTGGAACCTCTGCCTCGTCGCGACAGACGGCACGGCGGTACTCGGGCTCGGCGACATAGGGCCCGAGGCGGGCATGCCGGTCATGGAGGGCAAGTGCCTTTTATTCAAAGCGTTCGGAAACGTAGACGCATTCCCGCTCTGCGTAAAGACTCACGACGTCGACGAGTTTGTAAACGCGATATATCTTATATCCGGCTCATTCGGCGGCATAAACCTTGAAGACATCTCGGCGCCCCGGTGCATAGAGATAGAAAACAAGCTTAAGGAAAAGTGCGATATCCCCGTTTTCCACGACGATCAGCACGGCACGGCGGTCGTGGCGTTAGCCGCGCTGACGAACGCCTTAAAGGTCGCGGGGAAGACGTTTGAAAACGCGAAGATAGTCATAAACGGCGCGGGATCGGCGGGCATGGCGATAACCCGCCTTCTGCTTCTTGCCGGGTGCCGTCATATCACTATGTGCGACAGGTTCGGCATTATATCCCGCACAGATAAAACGCCTTTAAACAAGTATCAGGCGGAATTATCTGAGCAAACGAACGAAGAGTGCAGAACGGGCCTGCTTGCCGACGCCGTAAAGGGCGCCGACGTGTTCATAGGCGTCTCCGCCCCGGGCGTGCTTACGGGCGACATGGTAAAGACCATGGCGAAGGACCCCGTCATTTTCGCTTGCGCCAACCCCACCCCCGAGATAACCCCCGAGGAAGCCCGCGCCGCGGGCGCGTTGGTCGTAGCTACCGGAAGGTCAGACTACCCCAATCAGCTTAACAACGTGCTCGCTTTCCCGGGCATTTTCCGCGGCGCTTTCGACGTGCGCGCCCGCGATATAAACACCGAAATGAAGATAGCCGCCTCGCGCGCGATAGCGTCGCTCGTTCCGGATACCGAGCTTTCGCCCGAAAACATACTGCCGAAGCCCTTCGACCCGCGCGTCTGCGGCGCGGTATCTAAAGCCGTCGCGGAAGCCGCGCGAAATACCGGCGCCGCAAGGATATAAAAAGAGCCGCAGATCGATAAAAAAGCAGACCACGTCTTCAGTAAAACTGATGACGTGGTCTGTTATCATATCACTTCAGATAATGCTTTTCCTATTCGCGTGACGATAGGAACGACAAGCGCGTTCCCCATACAATAATAACGCATCCGTTCAGGCATTCCCGTATTTGTCCAGTTATCGGGGAATCCGTTCAGCCGCTCACATTCGACAGGCGTCAACGTTCTGAGTTTGCCCGTCACGCAGTCTTCTATGACGTGTGACGATCTTCCGACCTCCGATTCTGAAGTTAGCATAGTCCGTGAAGGGCCGTCGAGCGGATCCGGGAACTTAACAGATCCTTCGGTAAAATAATATTCGCTACCGTCCCTTTTACGCCTAAGCTCATTTTTAGCGCCTTTTGCGTATCTCCATTTATGCATATCCGCTTCTTTTAAAAAGTATCTTTCGTTTACCGGATCTTTCTCTCGAACAGCGCTTAAAGGTATAGCTGCTTCTTTCTGCGGACGAACGTCAACTGAGTATATCCTTGCGTTCATCATGACTCCGGAATCATATAACCTGACCCGTTGATTTGCTGAAACGTCTGAAATGCCGGCGTATTCCATTTCATCTATCCAACTGTCAGTATATATCTTTTCATGCCCGGATATCGGAAACGCCTTTGCTAACACGCTTTCTTTCGTAACGAACGAATGCATAGCTTTTAGCCACTTTTTGCAAACGCTTTCTGCAAGTTCGCGAAACAATTCAGTATTTTTATGATAAGCCAGTATAAAAGTTCTTCGTCTCCGCTGTCCTTGCCCGTAGTCTGCCGCGTTTATCACCCGCCATTCTGCTGCATACCCTTTTTCATAAAGACATCTCAATATTATCGAAAAATCTCTTCCGTACTGTTTGGCAGGCGAGCGAAGGATACGGTCTACGTTCTCGAGAAGGATATACGGTGGTCTTTTTTCTTTTATGATATCGTCTATCTGCCACCAAAGAACGCCCTTTTTGCCCTCGATGCCTTCGGAGTTCTTCTTTGCTATCGAATAGTCCTGACAAGGAAAACCGCCGACGAGCAGATCGTGCGCGGGGATCTTTGTTTTCGCTGTTTTTATATCTTCGCAAACGACGTTTTCTCCTTGGCCGAAATGGGCGGCGTAGCAATCAAAAGCGTGTTGCTCCCGCATAGACGGCTCCCATTGATCTGCCCAGATCGTTTTATATCTTTCGGAAGCGGCCTCTAAACCGAGCCGAAAACCGCCGACGCCGGCGAATAATTCAACTACTCTGATGTCCGGCATAGCGATCTCCTTTCTATTCAATGCTCGATACTATTTTTTGAAGACATGCGTCGGGATCCTTCAATACTTGCTTTTCCCAAAAGCGGAAAACGCGCCATCCCATTTCCTTGAGCGAGTCGTTATTTCTTTTATCTCGCGCTATGTTCTCTTCGATCTTTTCGATCCAATACTCACGGTTAGACCTTAACTTAAGCTTTCTTTCCTCCCAGTTTTGACCGTGCCAAAACTCGCCGTCAACGAATATCGCTATTTTCTGCGTCGTAACAGCGATATCCGGAGAGCCGGGGAGTTTTTTATAATTCTTTCTGTACCGAATGCCGGAATGCCACAGCAGCTTTGCCAATATCGTTTCTGCTTTTCCGTTTTTCAAACGGATCTTTGCCATCCTTTGGCGCGTTTCCGGCGTCGAATCATAAGATTTTGGATGTTTCATTTTGCTTCTTTTGAAACTATCCCGCCCGTAACTATGGGGTATTCATCTTTTTTAAATGTTGGGACACCACGAGCTTTTTGAAAGCAATTAAGCAAATTAGAGATTCGTTTATGCTCTTCTAAAAAATCAATTACCAAAAGATTTGCATCAGCAGTATTTGTTCGACCGTTAGTCAATTGATAGTTGACATTCCCATTAACGCTAACATTCCGATAAAAGTATTTGCAATCTTCGTTTTGAAGCAGCAGATCCACAAACTTAATAAAACCTTCAAAAGATATTGACTGATTATTAGGAATTGGGATCGCCTGAATGTAATTGTTTAAACTATACCATACATCATCAGAAATACTTAATCTATTCCATGACAGTTCAATTGGTATTGCAGGCGTAGCAATTTCGCCGTTTTTGTTGACAATAACTGATTCAGAATAATAAGACTCCGTGATATGCTCGTATCTGCACATATATCCCAAATAGAAAAACATAGTAGCAACTAAAGATAAATAATCCTTATGAAGTCTTCCTATTCCTTCAATAATATCCCAAATAAACCCAAAAGATGCATCTTGCATGATACTTCCATCTTTATACATAAGCCTCGGACGAAAGTCAAGCGGCATAGCGATAGAGTTTTGACTTTCTTTTCCCGGAAATTGAATGCATATTCTCTCTCCGGTCAAAGTCGTATACAAATATAACCTATTCTCGATATCATTGAACGATAAGCCTGCTCGAGATATATTATTGAATGCATCTATATTCTCTTTTCTAAGTATTCTTGAACGTTTTTTAAGTTCTCTGTTATACTCAATTTTCAAATATTCTTTTAATTCTTCAATAAGCATTAATTTGGGCATTTTTAATCCCTCACTTGTTCTGCGATATAATTTGCATTCAGCCAAAAGCATTGCTTTGCCATCATTCGTCCATCCGGTAAAGGCAGTTTGTCATTTCCGTCTTTGCCATGCGGTCTCACGTGTGCGACCGGACTTTCAGACTGTTTGGGAAGATCGTTTGACACTCCTTTTTCCGTTTGTGTCAAGGTCACTCCTTTCTTTATCGTTTGTACCGTTTTATCCCATACTCTATGTACTTCTTCAAGGTCTTCATCCGGCATATTCCAAAACTGAACTTTTTTAAATTTGAACTCTGTTGCCCCGCTTGGTGCGGTCTGTTCTTTCCCGCCTTTGACAACGTTGAAGCTGCTCGTCATTTCATTCGGATCGTCTGTATATTCGCTTTGGAAAACGACGAACATGAACTTTGTAGAAGACAAGGTATCATACAAAGCCGAATCTTCCCATTTTTCATTTACGATCTTAATAAAATCGAACGTCGGAAAAGACATGCTTTCTTTTGATCGTCCATTCGGTAATAACCTCACGGTCTTAGGAACGATACCTGCTTTTTTAAACTCCTCTGTATGGCTGATATTCCCTGAGACGCCGAGCATCTTTGCAAGCAGGATCTCTACGATGTTTTTCGCATTACTGTCTACGTCGAACATCTTTCTGAGTTGCGAAATGGTCTTGCCATAATAAGGACGTAGCTTTTCTTCTATGTATCTTTCAAACGTCGTATCGAATAACGCGCGGGGATCTTTGATTATCCGTTCGTTTTTGATGCTCCCGAATATATATGAATTCAGTATTTGTGTCATATAGGATGACTTCAAAGAATACGCTCTTTGCTTTGCCTTAGTATCGGAAAAGGGTTGCGAACGGACGCTGTTCGCATTAGCTCCCTTCGTGCAAGCGGCAAGATAAAGGGTGTCTCCTTCGGAGATAGTATGCGCCTGTCCGCCGCGGATCTTGTTCATTATCATTTCCCAATCCTGCTCTATGATAACAAGATCTTCTTCTGGAAAGCTGAACAGGACTGCCTCGTCTATAGCGAGTTCGCCCTTTGGTACGCCGTCCTTATGCTCGTATGACATCAGCAGCATAGTATTGCACTTATGCCAAAACGAACTTGTTTTAAACGTCCGTTTATATTCCTCCATATAATTGATGATATTGCAGACTAGTCGCTCTTTTGCACGGATATTGCCGTTTGAACGAATATATGGGGTCACCTTTAATTCAACGCCTGCTTCAGGAAAATCCGGCTCGGATTCGGAATTAGGCGTATATCCGTACCAACTTTCTTCGATGACGGTACCTATAGCGCCTTTCCCTGTGGATAAGCGCCCGGTCTTATCGACTGTCTTAAGCGGCAAACCGATGACTTCCTTTGCTCTTTGCAAGACAGCTTCTTTGGTTTTATACCTCGTTCCTTCCATTTAAACGGCCTCCTTATCTGCAAGCAAAAAAGTAAACGGGTCTTGCACTGATGATGCAAGACCCGCCGATCAAATGATGCATTTGATCATGCTTCATCAGCGATAATAGTATCTAAAACTTTTCCCATCCGTGTTATCATCGGAACCACGAGGGCGTTGCCCATGCAGAAATAACGCATACGATCGGGTATACCTGTATCTGTCCAATCGTCCTCAAAGCCTTGGAGCCTTTCCGTTTCTGTCGGAGTCAATATCCTTAAGCGACCGGTGCCGGGATCTGACACGACGTGAGTCGAACGATTCAACGTCGATTCGCTCGTCAGCATCGTCCTGCTGGGACGATCCCACGGATCCGGAAACGCGATCGGTCCCTCGCTAAAAACGTATTCGTGCCCGTTTTGAGATACTCTCGGCAGTTTTTTAGCCCCTTTTAGAAAAGTCCATTTTGACATCTTGTCTGTGGTGATATAGAATCTTTCATCGACATTCTTTTGAAGGATCTCGCCAATACAAACGGGCTTTTCTTCAAGTTCGGCGATATCAGCGGTGTAGACCGTTCGCCCGTGCATATATCCGGCGTCTGAAAAAGCAAAAGAAAAACTATCGCTCACGTTGACGATATCTTTCTGTAATTCGGCCGTTTTTATCGGGAACGTCTCTTTGACCGGAAAAGCTCGAGCCATAAGCCCTTTAGCAGAAATGATATCTTTCGCGTCGATATCGCACGTCTTTTTGCCGTATCCCGTATCATTTCTATATGCGAAGATAAATACCCTGCGTCTTCTTTGAGCTGCGCCGTATTGGGCCGCGTTCACGACTCGCCATTCGGCGCTGTATCCGAGTTCGGCAAGGCATACTAATATCACGCCGAAATCTCTTCCGCGTTGTTTTGCCGGGGACTTCAAAAGTCTGTCAACGTTTTCAAGCAAACAAAACGGCGGCTTTTTCGCAATGATGGTATCTCTTATCTGCCACCAAAGGACTCCTTTTTTCCCTTCTATGCCCTTTGCGGACGCAAGCGTATGCGCAACGCTGTAATCCTGACACGGAAACCCGCCGACGAGCAGAGTATGGTCGGGAATGCTCGCTTTATCAACGATCCCTATATCGTCGCAAGTATGATATTCTCCGTTTGCGTCGGGACTGTCGCCGTAATGATGAACGTAACACTTGTGCGCCCATTGTGTTTTCGCGCCCGGCTCCCATTGAGAAAACCATACGGTCTTCCATCCGGTCTCAAGTTTATCAAAGCCCGCTCTGAATCCTCCGACACCGGCAAACAGTTCGCATATAGTTTTTTCCATAAAGTCCTCCCTTGACCGTTAAGGTCAACTCACTTTATTTTTCGGCCTGAGATATTATCTCATGAACACCGGCAGACGCCGGATCGATGGCCACGATCTATAACGCTGATATAAAACAACGTAAACGATCGTTTACACATTTAGATAATAGCATATTTTAATGTAAAAAATCAACTTTTTTAATAAGTGAGAAAATAATGACGCCGTTGAGGATCTCTCATTATTTTTACTTGACCTCGCGGCGGTTTTTTATTATAATACTATATGTTTTTATAATGGGTAGATGTTTTTCAATAAATATTAAAAGCGAGGTAAACAGATATGGAAAAAAGAGAACAGCTTTACGAGGGCAAAGCGAAAAAAGTATTCAAAACCGACGATCCCGAGCTTCTTATCGTGTCCTACAAGGACGACGCGACGGCGTTCAACGGCCTTAAAAAGGGCACCATCGCGGGCAAGGGCGTTATAAACAACAAGATGAGCAACCTGCTTATGCAGAATCTCGAGGAAAAGGGCGTTCCCACCCACTTCGTGCGCGAACTGTCCGACCGCGACACGCTCGTTAAAAAGGTGTCCATCGTGCCGCTTGAGGTCATTATACGCAACATATCGGCGGGCTCTTTTTCAAAGCGTTACGGCGTGCCCGAGGGGATAGTTTTCGACGCTCCCACTATTGAGTTTTCATACAAAAACGACGAGCTGGGCGACCCGCTTTTAAACGCCTATCACGCGCTGGCGCTTAAGCTCGCGACGCCCGAAGAGATAGAGCTTATAAAGAAATACGCCTTCGCGGTAAACGACTTTTTAAAGGCGTTCTGGCTCTCCTGCGGCGTGACGCTCGTCGACTTTAAGCTTGAGTTCGGAAAAACTTCGGACGGCAAAATAGTCCTCGCCGACGAGATAAGCCCCGACACCTGCCGCCTGTGGGACGTCAAGACGGGCGAAAAGCTCGACAAGGACCGCTTCCGCAGGGATTTAGGCGGCGTGGAAGAGGCCTACGAAGAAGTCATGAAGCGGCTTTTGGGCAACCTTTGAGGAGGCGTTTTATATGTCAAACTGCGCCATAGTCGGCATAAACTGGGGCGACGAGGGAAAGGGCAGAATGGTCGACCTTCTGACCGAAAAATACGACTTCGTCGTGCGATATCAGGGCGGCGGCAACGCCGGTCACACGGTCATTAACGAAAAGGGCAAGTTCGCGCTTCACCTTCTGCCCTCGGGCATATTCAGGCAGGGCGTCGTGAACGTTCTCGGAAACGGCGTCGCGCTTGACCCCGAAAACCTTTTAGGCGAGATAGATACCGTGCGGGCGAAGGGCGTGACGGTAACGCCCGAAAACCTTAAGATATCCGACCGCGCGTCTCTTCTTCTGCCCTGGCACCGCGACCTCGACGCGCTTGAAGAGCAGCGGCTCGCCGACAAGAAATACGGCTCGACCAGGCAGGGCATAGCCCCCTTTTATTCGGACAAGTATCAGAAAAAAACCGTGCTCGCGGGCGAGCTTTTCTACCCGCGCGAGTTTAAAGAGCACCTTTTGAGCATAGCCGAGTGGAAAAACCTGACCTTGACCAGGATATACGGCGCCGAGCCCTATACCGAGGAAGAGCTTGACAGCTGGATATCCGACAAATGCGAAAAGATAAAGCCCTTTATCTGCGACTCGGGCGAGCTTTTAAAGGCCGCGCAGGAAAGCGGAAAGAGCATACTTTTTGAAGCGCAGTTAGGCTCTCTGCGCGACCTCGACTACGGCATTTACCCCTATACGACCTCTTCGACCACACTCGCCGCCTACGCGCCGATAGGTTCGGGCTTTCCGGGCGCGCGCATAGATACGGTTTTAGGCGTCGTCAAGGCATATTCGACCTGCGTCGGCGAAGGGCCCTTCGTCTGCGAGATGTTCGGTGAGGAAGCCGAAAAGCTCCGTCAGGCGGGCTTTGAATACGGCGCGAAGACCGGCAGACCGAGAAGAGTCGGCCCCCTCGATATCGTCGCCACGCGGTACGGCGTGCAGGCGCAGGCGGCGACCGAGCTTGCGCTTACGAAGCTCGACGTTTTAAGCTATATGGACAAAATACCCGTCTGCGTATCATATAAGATGATAGACGGCGAGCGCACGGACAAGTTCCCCTTCCCCGCCGCCCTCGCGGACGCGAAGCCCGTTACAGAATACCTCGACGGCTGGCAGTGTGATATATCCGCCGTCCGACGTTTTGAAGACCTGCCCGAAAGCGCGCGGAAATACGTTTTATACGTTGAAAACGCCGTCGGCTGCCCGATAAAATACGTGTCGGTCGGCGCCGAGCGCGAAAGCATTATCGTAAGATAAGCGGAAAGGAGCTTTTATGACCGATAAGTACGAATCCCCCCTTTCCTCGCGGTACGCGTCCGACTTTATGCTTCGCCTTTTTTCGGCGGACAGGAAGTTTGAGACGTGGCGAAAGCTTTGGGTCGCCCTCGCCGAGGCGGAAAAGGCGCTCGGTCTGCCTATTACCGACGGGCAGATAAGCGAGATGCGCGAGCACCTTACCGATATAGATTACGCCGCCGTGCGCGAGCGGGAAAAGCTCGTGCGGCACGACGTTATGGCGCACGTTTACGCCTACGGGCTGAAGGCGCCGTCCGCCGCCGGCATTATACATTTAGGCGCGACCTCCTGCTTTGTGACCGACAACGCCGACCTTATAATATACAAAGAGGGGCTTTCATACCTGCGCGGCGAGCTTTTAAAGGTCATCTCCAACCTCTGCGCTTTCGCCGAAAAGTATAAAGCCCTGCCGACCTTAGGGTACACGCACTATCAGCCGGCGCAGCTCGTCACCGTGGGAAAGCGCGCGTGTCTTTGGGCGCAGGACTTCGCGTCCGACCTACGCGAGCTTGATTTCGCCCTGTCGGAGATCAGGTTTTTAGGCTCACGCGGGACGACCGGCACGGAAGCGAGCTTTTTAGACCTTTTCGAGGGCGACGAGGGCAAAATAGACGAAATGAACAGGCTTATCGCCGAAAGCTTCGGCTTCGGGGAGCTTTTCGACGTAAGCGGGCAGACCTACCCGCGCAAGACAGACGCGCGCATACTAAACGCCCTTTCGTCCGTCGCCCAGAGCTGTTACAGAATGGCGAACGACATTCGCCTTTTGCAGCACGACAGGCAGATAGAAGAGCCGTTTGAAAAAAATCAGATAGGCTCGTCCGCCATGGCTTACAAGCGCAACCCGATGCGCTCCGAGCGGATATGCTCGCTTGCGCGCTATCTTATAGCCGACGCGCAGAACGCGCACCAGACGGCCGCCGTTCAGTGGCTTGAGCGCACGCTCGACGACTCGGCGAACCGCCGCATATCCATGCCCGAGGCGTTTTTATGCGCCGACGCGATCCTCCGCCTTGCGCAGAACGTGACAGACGGGCTTTGCGTCAACGAAAAGATAATAGAGCGCGCGGTGCGCGAATACCTGCCCTTTATCGCGACCGAAAACCTGCTTATGGAAGCCGTCAAGCGCGGCGGCGACAGGCAGGCGCTTCACGAGGTCATACGCAAATGCTCGATGGAAGCCACCGCGAAAATGAAGCAGGGCGAAAACTGCGACCTTTTAGAGCGGCTCTCAAACGAGCCGTCCTTCGGGCTTAAAAAGGACGAGATGGAGGCGCTTTTAGACCCCGCGCTGTATATCGGCAGGTGCCCCTCGCAGGTCGAAAAATTCGTCGCGAAAATAAAGCCGCTTTTAAAAGACGCGCCTAAGGAAAGCGCGGAGATAGATTTATAATAACGGTATTTGAAGTTAAAAAAGAGCCGATAATTCGGCTCTTTTTTGTCGATATATTCCTGCTGCCGCCGAAATTCGATATATGCTTCGCATTCGAGATACCTAACTGCGTTAGGTTCGAGATATTTTGCCTGCGGCAAAATAATACGGTATGCGCTCCGCGCGTTTATTAATAAGGGCGCGCTCCGCGCGCACCCTGTGAAATCAACGCGAAGCGTTGTATGTAATTGCCGCAGAGCGGCGTATGTAATCAGCCGAAAGGCTGCATGTGATCAAGCCGCAGGCTTGTATGTCATCACCCCGAAGGGGTGCATTCACCCGCGGGCGCGCAATTCCGCATTCCGCATTAAAACAGTGGTCTGTCCCCCTATCCTGCAAATAGACGTACGGTCTTAAAAAGAGCCCGAGAAAAGTATCTCGGGCTCTTTTTAGGATATGCATCAAGTACTTTTGCGTGATCAGCGGTTTTGCAGCAGACGGGCGATCGCTTCGGCATCCGAATAAACGATCCCGTCTTTTTCAACTATACTTATATGGTTGAGTTTATTAATGTTTTCCGGATCAATAAAAACGGCGTCCGACATAATAGATTTATCAATATAAGCCTCATCAAAATCCGTGTTTTCAAATGTCGCTTTTTCCATATTTGTTTCCATAAGATTTATACCGACGAACGAACAGCCTTTAAAAGAGCATTCGCGAAAAACTGTTTTAAAAGCGTCGGCGCGCGAAAACTTGCAATTAATAAACACAGACTTTGAAAAATCCGAGTAGTCTAAAGTCGTTTTTCTGAAATCACAATCTTTGAAAACCGCATTTTTAAAATCACAAGAATAGAATTCGGACAGATAAAAATCAACGTCTGTAAACTGAATACCGTTAAAATCGCATAAAGAGTAATAACCTTGTTCAAGAATAGGCTTGTTGAGAGGTACTTTATGCATATCAGCCTCGTCAAAACACGCCTGTTCGCCGGATTTGCCGGCAGTGGCGATCCATTCTTTATGTTTTAAAAAAACGTCATTAAACATATCATTTCTCTCCTTTCTTATCGTACCATATTACTTTTTCATTAAATCCCTCGGAGAAAAATGCTTTTTTAGTATAGCACGATCTGCTTTTGTAAGCCTTCTTGTGTCAAGGATGCGCTCCGCGCATTTATTTAATAGGGCGCGCTCCGCGCGCAGAGCTAAATTGAAAACCTGCGGTTTTCAGCTAAATTATGAGCAAAAGCTCATAGCTAAATTGCGGGCGTCGCCCGCAGCTAAATTAAATTCGCATAAGCTTAAGCGAAGCCGAATTTAGCTGACCAAAGGTCAATTTAGCTTGACGGAGTCAAATTTAGCTCGCGCAAAGCGCGAATTTAGCTGCGCCTGCGGCGCAGGCGCGCAATTCCGCATTTTTTCAGTTGAGCGTCGCTTCTTTTTCGGAAATAAGCGTCCGCACCTTTCGCAAAAGCGCGGGGTGGGAAGTAAGCTCGGGGTCTTTTTTCAAAAGAGCCGCCGCGTCGTCCCTGGCGCAGGACAGCACGCGCATATCGGTCGCGAGGTCGGCTATAGTAAACTCGGGCGCGCCGTGCTGGCGGTCGCCCAAAAAGTCGCCGGGGCCGCGCAGGCGCAGATCCTCTTCGGCTATCTTAAAGCCGTCGTCCGTTTTGCACATGACCGAGAGGCGGTCGTTTACCTCATCCTTGCCGTCGGTCATAAGGAAGCAGTACGC
>JAFSVO010000156.1 GCA_017444965.1 Clostridia bacterium
AAGAGATAGAGCTTTTGTATTTCCTTGCAAACTCCCCGAACAGAGTGTTTACAAGGGCGCAGCTTTTAGACGACGTCTGGGGATTTGATTATTTCGGCGATACAAGAACGGTAGACGTTCACGTTAAACGTATCCGCGAAAAGCTGCAGGATGTTTCGGACAAGTGGGAGCTTAAGACGGTCTGGGGAGTAGGCTATAAGTTTGAACTTAAGTAAGCGGGAGCGTGACGGCAGTTGAAGCGCAGTTTATTTTCAAAGTATTTTCTTATGATCGCGATACTTGTTGCGGTCAGTTTTATGCTGCTCGGAAGCGTTTTTTTGTATCAGGTAAACAGGTTTGCCGTTCAGCAAAAGACGGCCGTTCTTGAAAGATGCCTGAGCAAAATGGTCGTTGAAACGGAGAATTACATAAAGATACAAACCGATTTTAACGAGGAGTATCTTTCGTCAAAAACCATGAGGCGTTTTGTTTCTATGTTCGAGCAAAATATGAAACGGCTCGCTTCCGAGTGCGACGGCGCGGTTTTTATAGCCGATCCGGACGGAAGGATAGCATTCCAAGAGAGCGTAAAAGAATCGTATTTACAGTTAAGCGACGCTTTGCCTAAAACGGTTTCCGATTCGGTGAAAAGCAACGGCGCCTATTCCGGCGTTTCCACGTTAGGAGGTTATCTTTCAAAATCGTCGTTTGTTATGGGCGCGGAAATAACCGACGAGTATTACGCGTTCGTAGCGTCTCCCGCGGATCAGACTATAGAACTGTTTGCTTCGCTTTCAAGGATCTTTATTATTATGACCGTGCTGGTGCTGGCAATAAGTCTTTTGATAGCAACGCTGTGCGTGCGCACGATAGTCAAGCCGATAAAAGAAATGGCTGAGGCGGCAAGAAGCTTTGGGCGCGGCGATTACTCCGCGAGAGTTCGCGTTCCGAAACAGAAAGACGAGCTGTACGAGCTTGCCGTAAGCTTTAACAATATGGCGGATTCCGTTGAAAACGCCGAAATTTCGCGCAGAGGTCTTGTCGCCAACGTATCGCACGACTTAAGAACGCCGATGACGACGATAGCGGGTTTTGTAGACGGGATAATAGACGGCACGATAAAGCCGGATAAGCAGGAATATTATTTAAAAATAGTATCTGACGAGATAAAGCGGCTTTCCAGGCTTGCAACGAGCATGCTTGAGCTTTCCAAACTCGAATCGAACGACAATACTTTCAGCATGAGGCAATTTGATATAAGCGAGATAGTAAGAAGAATAATCATCAGCTTTGAAAAAAAGCTTTCGGATAAAAACGTTGAGGTAGAGCTCGATATCCCCGACAAGCTTGACGTTGTCGCCAACCACGACGCCATGTTCCAGGTCATTTATAATCTTATAGATAACGCCGTAAAGTTCGTTGACGAAAACGGTAGGATATCGGTCGCGCTTTCTGAAAAAAACGGCCGGGCGCGTTTTAAAGTCGCAAATACTGGAAGCATTATATCCGAGGAAGACGCAAAGCGCGTATTTGAACGGTTTTATAAGGCAGATACCTCGAGGACAGATTCAAAGAACGGTTCCGGATTGGGACTTTATATTGTTAAAACGATAGTAAACAGGCACGACGGAGACGTTGCGGTAAACAGTACTGATGAACAAACCGAGTTCAGCTTTAACATCCCCGTTAAGCCTGCCGAAAAAGCGAAAAGCGCAAATTGAGCAAATGACGCCGTCCGTCGGGCGGCGTCAAAAGCGTTGATAGTTTTACGGCTTTGCCAGCGGCTTTTTCGTGAATTAATCCGTCGCCCTTTGAATATGCTTATACAAAAGCATATTCGGAAAAGGGTGTATCGCTTTGAAATGGAGCATTGACGAAAGATGCGTTGAAATTGCGGGATACATAAACGAGACGGGCGCCACCGTTCGCGCTGCGGCGAAAAAATACGGCATTTCAAAGTCTACCGTCCACAAGGACGTTACGACAAGACTTGCCCGGCTTGACAGAGCTTTATATGAAAAAACGAAGCTCGTTCTTCAGAAAAACAAAGAGGAAAGGCATATTCGCGGCGGAGAGGCGACAAGAGCAAAGTACAAAGGATAAGTTTTAGGGTAAAGGGAATAAAGATGTATAAAATACTTTTCGTTTGTCACGGCAATATATGCCGCAGCCCCATGGCTGAATTCGTTTTTAACGATATGGCGAAAAAGAACGGACTTGAAAACAAGGTTAAGGCAAGCTCGGCTGCAACAAGGACTGACGAGCTCGGAAATCCGGTCTATCCGCCCGCGAGAAGGATACTTTCGGAACACGGTCTTGACCCGTCCGGTAAAACGGCGCGGCTTATAAAAAAGAGCGATTACGATGAATACGACTTGCTCGTTTGCATGGACGACGCAAACGCGCGGGATATGAAAAGGCTTTTCGGGCGCGACGATAAAACCCGGCTTTTGATGTCCTTTGCGGGCGAAGAGCGCGGAGTCGCGGACCCGTGGTGGACGGGCGACTTTGAAGAAACGTGGCGCGACGTTGAAACGGGATGTAAAGCGCTTTTGGAAAGATTAAAAGGGGAGATATGAAATGGCGTCAAGTAAAGAATACCTTGAATACGTTTCCGATCTGCTATCGGGAATTGATGGAATACGCACAAGACCCATGATGGGCGAATACCTGATTTATTACAATGACAAAGTCGTAGGCGGAATATACGACGACAGGTTTCTTTTGAAGCCGACTGAAGGAGTTTTAAAGGTAATCAACAGTCCTTCGTATGAGATCCCGTATGACGGCGCCAAGCCTATGATACTTATAGATACGGAAGACAGAGAACTGCTTCAAAGCGCCATAAAAGCGGCGTATGCGGATATTATGAAAAAATAAAAAACAGCCGAAAGGCTGTTTTTTTTAAATGATAGAGTTTTAATGGAGTTCGACTATTTTTTTGTCCAAAAGTCCGCGCCCTCGTACCAGAGGATAAGGCGAAGCAGATTTCGCACCGCCTCTTCAAGAGCGCCCTGTGAAAGCGCCTGGTCGCGCGTCATATGAACGACCATTCTCGGGTCGCCGGCAGACATCTTAAGGTCGTTGCCTGCGGCTACCTCAACGGCGTGTCTGCCGTGGCCGACCCAGTCGGTCATGACAAGCCCGTGAAAGCCCCATTCCTCGCGGAGTATCCACGTTAAAAGGTCGGCGCTTTCGGATGAGCGGATACCGTTTACGTAATTATATGAAGACATAACGGTCTTGGGGTCGGATTCCTTGACGCATATCTCAAAGCCCTTAAGATATATTTCGCGTAAAGCTCTTTCGGTCACGCGGCTGTCGCTGTCGCGGCGGTTCAATTCTTTGTTGTTCGCGGCAAAATGCTTGGGGCATCCGCTTACGCGCACCTTCTGCGCACCGCGCACCGCCGCCGCGCCCATCTTGCCGGCTATAAGCGGGTCTTCGGAATAGTATTCGAAATTTCTGCCGCAGAGCGGGTCGCGGTGAATGTTCATCGACGGCCCGAGCCACGCGTACATATTGTTTTCCTTTATTTCAAGGGCGATCGCTTCAGCTTCGGCTTCAACGAGCGACGGGTCCCACGTGCTCGCCATAACGACGGCGGAGGGGAAGCATGTGGCGCGGACGCCCGTCTCGGCTATCGTACGAAGACCGGCGGGCGAGTCAGATGTCATAATGGGAGGAATGCCGTATTTGCTCATTCCGCCGAAGCCGCTCGTCTGGCATATGCCGACGCTCGGAATACCGCCCAAAAGGTTCGCCATCGTTTTTATATCTAATTGAGATATAAATTCGTCAAGCGTTATCTTACCGTCGAGCACTTCTTCAAGACTTCTTGTTTTGCCCTTATACTCAAAGTCGTTCGTCTTTATTTCCGCCATTTCATCCGTGCCGTCTTCGAGATATTCGGAAATAAGCTTTTGCCTTGTTACGGGGTATTCTTTATACTCGGGTCTTTTAAGTATTTTCGGCGCAAGCTTTTCATAGGCGCCGTCGGGCTTCATTTTTTTTGTAAGCGCCACGCAGGGACAGCGTTCGGCGAGCTGTTTCGTTACTATGAACGGCTCGTTTACACGATAAACGAACGCTTTTTCCGCGTCTCTTACGCTGTTTCCGACGTAGACGTTATAGTCGCCACGCTCGAGCACGTAAGCCGACTTTTTAAGAAGCCCCGTATCGTCGTAAGACGCCATATCGTCAGCTTTAAAAGATAGCTCGAGCGTTTCGCTTCCGCCGGGCGCGAGGAGTCTCGTTTTGCGGAAAGCGCAAAGCGATCTTAAAGCTTTTCCGAGCGCGCCCTGAGGGGCTTCGTAATAGACCTGCACGACTTCTTTTCCTGCAACCTTGCCCGTGTTCGTGACTTTGACGCTTATTTGTATTGATCCGTCCGATTCGCTTGCGGAAAGAATTTCGCGCGAAAAAGAAGTATAGCTTAACCCGAATCCGAAAGGATATACGACCTTTTCCGCGGCGCCGGGGATCGTTTCAAAATAGCGGTAACCGACAAAAATGTCTTCGGTATAGTTTACGTAATAGGGGTCTTCCTCGAAGTTTTCGGAGGAGGGATAGTCTTCGTAATTCCTCGCGTAAGTGTCCGTAAGCTTGCCCGAGGGGTTGACTGTGCCGCATATTATATCCGCGGCGGCTTTGCCGCCCATCTGACCCGGGGTCATCATAAGAAGAAGCGCCGATATACCGTCGCTTTCGGTCCAGCCTACTTCTATCTGCGCGCCTGAGTTTATGACGGCGATAACTGTTTTAAAGTTTTTTTCAAGCGTTTCTATAAGTTCTTTTTCGCCTGCGGAAAGGTTGAATTCTTCACGCGGGCGGTCAAAATACTCGCCCGTAACGCGGCTTAAAACGACGATAGCCGTATCCGTAAACGCTTTAGCTTTGATAAGCAAATCGTCGGGCAAAGGTCTGTCTTCGGCGCGGCCAAAGAAACGGTAAAGGTTTGTCTGATGCGCGTTTGATGGGCCGAAGTGGGGAAGATCGAAGCCTTCCTTCAGGGCTTTTTCACGCTGCGCTTCAAGATCTTTGCGGTAATAGTCAATAAGCGGCGTAAAGAGCTCTATATCTCCGGCTTCGGCTTTTTCGGACAAACCGTCGATAATATTTTTTTCAAAGGCGCACCGCACCTTGCCGGCGCCCGTGCCGCCGCGAACGTAGTCAAGCTGAGCTATGCCGAAAACGGCTGTTTTCTGACCTTTTTTCAAGGGAAGCGCACCGTTGTTTTTTAAAAGCACCATACCCTCCCGCGCGGCGTTAAGCGCAAGATCTGTATGCTTTTCACAGCCTGTCACCCTGCGGCCGTCCTCGCCGAGGGGCAGGCAGGGAAGATACTTCGCCCTCTGCCAGCGGCAAGTATCTTTTACGCCGTCTAAACCCTTTTGAACGTATTGCGACATACTTTTTCCTCCTTAAACCGCGGATCGCGCTTTTGATTATTACTTATAAAAAAGTACAATTATAGTTTATCACGGTGGAAACGCCGCCGCAATACCGTAAGCATAAAAGTCGGCAAAAAAAAGCAACATTGTCTTGTAAATAACGCCGCAAAAATATATTATTTTAGGTAGAGAATGCGATTGTGCGCGAAAAGCGTTACGATAAAGAAGTATATGATTTGAAAGGAGAAATATTATGGCTACTTTCCGCTTTACCGCAGGTCCCTGGAACATTCACGAGGGTAATGAAACGTTCGGTCCCGGTCACCGCAAAAGCGTTCCTCTTGAGGAGAAAATGAAAAAGTATGCCGAGATCGGTATGTCCGGCATGCAGTTCCATGACGACGACGCAGTTCCCGATATGAATAATATGACGGAGAAGCAGATCGTCGATTACGCGAAAGACGTTAAAGCCATGCTTGACAAGTATGGGCTTTTCGCAGAGTTTGTCGCGCCGCGCCTTTGGTTCGACTCACGCACGAACGACGGCGGATTTACCGCTTCACGCAAAGAGGACCGCGATTTTGCGCAGTGGCGCGCCCGCCGTTCCTGCGATATCGCCAAGGCGCTCGGAACTAATAAGATACAGCTTTGGCTCGCGCGCGAAGGTACCCTCTGCGCCGAGGCAAAGGACCCTTGGACGAGCACCGTTCAGCTTCGCGACGCCTTTAACGATATCCTTACATACAGAGACGACGCGCTTATCCTTGTAGAACCCAAGCCCAATGAACCCGTTGACAGATCTATTTGCGGCACCGCGGGTCACGCGCTCGCGGTCGGCGCGCAGACGGTAGACCCCTCGCGCGTGGGTCTTTGCATCGAATCCGCTCACTCCATACTCGCCGGGCTCGACCCCGCGAGCGATATGGGCTTCGCGCTGGCGTTCAACAAGCTTTGGGGCGTACACCTTAACGACCAGAACGGTATGAAGTACGACCAGGATAAGTCCTTCGGCGTTGACAATCTGCGCAACGCTTTCAATCAGGTACGCGTTCTTTACGAATGCAACTTCGGCGACAGAGGCAATTTTGAATGCGTCGGACTTGACGTAAAGGCGATGCGCACTCAGCCCGACGACGACTGCTACCGTCACCTTATCAACTCTAAGCGCATATTTGAGCTGCTTCTCGAAAAAGTCAAACAGTTTGACTATAAGTTCCGCGACGAGTGCATCAAGACCCAGAACTTTGAAAAGCTTGAGATGTACGTTATGGAACTTTTGATGGGCGTAAAGTAAGATATTTTTACCATAAAAACCGCGGCGCGAATGATCGCGCCGCGGAAACTTTTTTGCTCTTATAAAGCGAGCGCCGATTCGGGCGTCGGCCCCCAAAAGCCTTTTCCGATATAGCCGGAGGGAAGTTCGGCGGGGCGCTCAAAAGTGCTTTCGAGCGCGACTACGCGCTTTTCGTCTGACGACGTCTCTATAGCGTGCGCTGTCTCGAATACGTTAAGCGCCATATACGGGTCTGCCCTCTGCGGGCGGTTTTGGATTATCGACCACGCCATTTCAGCGGCGCCTATCCCGCGCGACTCTTTGTCGTAACCGTGGGTCGCGGGAAATACGAAGGGCGCGTCGGTCTTAAGCTTCCTTACCGCAACTTCTCCGCCGAAATTGTCGGGATCCGCCATATAGAGAATGCCTTCGGTACCGTATACGGTGATGCCGGCGGTCTCGGTATAAAGGCAGTCGGAATTAAGGTGGAGCGTGCCTAAAACGCCGCAGTCATATTTTAAAGCGGCGACTACCGTGTTGCTGACTTCTATAGTGTATTCTTCGCCGAAGTATTTGTGATCGTTATCCAGACGCGCGGTTTTGCGGACCGGCTCGTTTGTCGCGGTAAACGCGGCGACCTCGCGCACGGGGCCGAAAAGATTGGCGACAGCCGTAAGGGAATAGCCGCCCATATCGAAGAGTATACCGCCGCCTCTTTTGCGAAGGTGGGGGAGTATCTCGCCGTAAACGCCGTAATCGCGGCTTATTGAGGCGGTAAATGTAAGGGGTTTTCCTATGATGCCCTTGTCAATGATATAGCGCGC
>JAFSVO010000157.1 GCA_017444965.1 Clostridia bacterium
ATTCCGTATATGGAAAAGACGATTTTGCAATGCTTCAGGACATTAACGCAGTGTGTATCGGGGACTTTGTCGCGGCAGTAGAACTATTTAACAAAGTCAACGGGACTAAATATGACACTATCAGAACGCCGACGGAAACGGTAGTGTTTGACAGCAGGCAAATAAAAAGCGCGACAGATAACGTAGGCGCTTTTGACAGAAATAATCCCGACACTTATTATTCCCGCCAGCTTACGTTTGACGACCTTGCCGAGGAAAACAACGAGATACGCCGGAAACTTATCGAGACGCAGAAGGCGCTTAAAGAGGCGACGCGCAGAGCGGAAAAAGCCGAGGGGCAGCTTAAACGCACCGAGACGCCGACGGCGCGGGCGAGCGACGTCAAGAAACTTACGGCTTCCCTGCTTTCCGAGTATTCGTCCAAAGCGGACAAGACCGAACTTACGGCGAAGATACAAGACCTTGCCGATTATATCGTCCATCTGGGCGACGACGAGGAAGGCATTATCTGGGAGACGGTGAAAGACAAGGCTTGCGACGCGGCGCGCGCTATTATCGAGAATGCGGCAGAGCTTACGAACGGCGAAGACCAAGAGCTTTACGCCGCGGTAAAAGACTATCTTAAAAAGAACAGGATAAGCATAACGAACGTCGAGGCGTCGGACATTGCCGATTTTGAGCTCTGGAAGAAAGATCACCCGCAGATACGCGTCGGCATACAGAACGGCGGCGTACATATCGACCAAGCGTACCAAGACCTTGCCGAGCGCGCGCCGTGGCTTTTCTCCGACGACGCGACGACGGCAAGCGACCAGCTTTTAGCGATCGCCGAAGCGCTTGACACGTTAAGACCCGTCTTTGAAAATCCGTACTCCGCGTATACTGCCGAGGCGATAGAGGAATTAAGCAACGAGATAATTGACAACGTGACGTCGGACGTCGTGAGGCAGACCGCGCCCACCTTTGCGGACAAGGCGGCGAAGGACAAGGCGCTTGCGGTATCGAGAACGGCTGAAAAGTATAAGGCGAGAGTCGAGGCGGCGATACAGAGAGAAATGGCTACTAAAAGGGATAAGAAAGAAATACGGCACGGACATAATTTCCGTGCCGTATTCTGTTTAATTAACCTTTATTTGCTTTATTTGCAGTCCGTTTCTTCCGTCTTAGTCGGTTGGGGATTGTTTCTGGGGGTATCTTTCTTTTCGTATTGCTGAGTTTTCTTAGCCATTGTTTTCACCTCAAATCAGATTACGATCATATTATTGCTCAAAATCAATAAATTATTCTTTTTGAAAAATACATATTGTTTATACCGCCGGATTATGGTACAATAAATTGAAAAAGATTTATTATCATGGAGGTATATATTTATGTCCGGACATTCCAAATGGCATAATATCCAGAAAACGAAGGGCGCGGCGGACGCAAAAAAAGCGAAAGTCTTTACCAAGTACGCGCGTGAAATGGCAATAGCCATAAAAGAGGGCGGCGGCGCCGACCCGAACAGCAATTCAAAGCTTTCCGCGGTCATTTTAAGGGCTAAATCCGAAAACGTGCCTAACGACAACATCAACCGCGTTCTGCAGAAGTATCAGAGCGGCGCCGCGGCTGAAAACTACGAATACATCACTTATGAGGGCTACGGCCCCTGCGGCGTCGCGATAATCGTCGACGCTCTTACCGACAACCGCAACCGCACCGTATCCGACGTTCGTCACTACTTTGATAAATACGGCGGAAACATGGGCACTAACGGCTGCGTTTCATGGCAGTTCGACAAAAAGGGCGTTATAGTCATAGACGGCGAAGACCTTGACGAAGACACGGTCATGATGGAAGCGCTTGACGCAGGCGCGGACGATTTTTCAGCCGAGGACGGAGTTTTTGAAATATACACTTCGCCCGACACTTTTGACGAGGTCAGGGAAAAGCTTTCAAAAGCGGGTTATTCGTCTGTTGAGGCGCAGATAGAAATGGTGCCGCAGACCTACGTTCCCATCACCGGCGAAGACAATATAAAGAATATGGAAAAAATGCTCGAACTTCTTGAAGATAACGACGACGTGCAGAACGTCTGGCATAACTGGGATAATTAAGGAACGCGTAATTTATGATCGACCGTTCAAAGATCAGGAACTTTTCGATAATCGCGCACATAGATCATGGAAAGTCCACGCTCGCCGACAGGCTTCTGGAAATGACCGATACCGTCGCCGAGCGTGAAATGACCGATCAGGTGCTCGATAATATGGAGCTTGAAAAAGAGCGCGGCATTACGATAAAAGCGCGCGCCGTCCGTCTTGATTACAAGGCGAAAGACGG
>JAFSVO010000158.1 GCA_017444965.1 Clostridia bacterium
AATCTGGCATCCTAACCAACTGAACTACATCCACCATAAGTCGATATGGCGCGCCCGGAGGGACTCGAACCCCCAACCTACTGCTTAGAAGGCAGTTGCTCTATCCTGCTGAGCTACGGGCGCATATCGTTTTTACCTAATGTTCAAATGCACTCGTCCGAGTCATGAAAACGCGGTAAAAAATGGAGCAGGTGATGAGAATCGAACTCACGTGTTCAGCTTGGAAGGCTGACATTCTACCATTGAACTACACCTGCGAATATGCACTCTCCACATCAGCCTTGTTATTTTATCATAAAGGACTTGCATTGTCAACGGTTTTTTTGGGTTTAGTGTAAGGGTGAACCGCCCCGCCGTGATTTAAAAAAGCGGGCTTTATTTTCGTCTGTAAAATAATCCTTTTATTTTTCTTTGATCCGTGTTATATTTATTATGTATTATTCTGTTTATAAAGAGGCGGCTTTAAATGGATAATTCGGAAAACGGAAAACGGCTCGTGCCATATCTTTCTTCGCTCGAGGTATGGGCGCTTTCGGTGGGCTCAGCCATCGGCTGGGGCTCTTTGGTCGTTACCGGAAGGACCTATCTTTCTCAGGCGGGGCCGCTCGGCTCGATATTAGGGCTTCTTATAGGCCTTGCCATGATGCTGATGGTCTCGAGCCATTATCATTTTCTCGCGAACCGCTACCCCGGAACGGGCGGCCTTTATAACTACATAAAATATATTTTCGGCTACGACCGCGCCTTCCTCGCGGCGTGGTTCCTGTTCCTCGTATACATCGCCATATTCTGGGCGAACGCCACGAGCGTGCCTCTCTTCGCGCGGTATTTCCTGGGCGGCTTTTTACGCTTCGGCTATCTTTATACCATATTCGGCTACGAGGTGTATTTGGGCGAAGCGCTTATCACGCTCGCCGTTATGTGGCTCGTCGGGCTGCTCTGCATAAAGAGCAAAAAGGCGACCGCCCGCAGTATGAAGATCCTCGTGCTTTTGTTCACGGCAGGGATAACCGTTTGCTTCGCGGCGTCGGTGATAGGGTCCGGCGGCTCGGTAATGACCGCGCGGCCCGCTTTCGTCCCCGATAAAAACGCTTTCCGCCAGGTCCTGCATATCGCCTTTATCTCGCCCTGGGCGTTTATCGGGTTTGAGAGCGTGTCGCATTCCGCGGCGGAATACAAGTTCAGACACAGCAGGCTTTTCCGCATTCTGACGCTTTCGGTCGTCGTCACGACGGCGCTTTATATATTTGCCGTACTGCTCAGCGTTTCGGCGTATCCCGAGGGGTGCTCGAGCTGGCTCGATTACATATCGCGACTCGACGAGTTTGAGGGAATAGCCGGTCTGCCCGTCTTTTACGCCGCCGACCGCTATCTCGGAAGCGCGGGCGTAGGCATTCTTATGGCGTCGCTTTTATCCCTCGTAATAACGAGCCTTATAGGAATGCTTAGGGCGTTAAGCCGCCTTTGCTACTCTGTCGCGCAGGACGGGATCCTTCCCGAACGCTTTACCGAGTTAAACTCTAAGCAGATACCCGTAAAAGCCATTCTTCTTATCCTTTTCATATCGATCCCGATACCCTTCTTCGGCAGAACGGCGATAGGCTGGATAGTAGACACGACGACGCTCGGCGCCACCATCATTTACGGCTTTGCCTCGATAGCCGTTTTCAAGGCGTCGCGGCAGGAGCGTAAAAAGAAGAATATAATAATAAGCGGCGTCTGCCTTGTTATTTTAGTCGTGTTCCTCTTTTTGCTCCTTTTCCCCGAGCTGCTTTCCGACCACACTATAGCGACGGAAACCTATATACTTATGACCGTATGGTCGCTTTTGGGGATCCTGTTTTTCAACAGAGTCATCAGAAAGGACCACGCGAGGAAGTTCTGTAAAGCCATAATAGTCTGGATAGCGCTTCTTGCCTTCATAGTCCTTATGACTATGACGTGGGTAGAGCGCATGAACGAATCAAGTGAAGACGCCGTTATAAGCGATATCCAAGAATATATGAACGGCACGGCGGACGTCGAAACGTCCGCGCTCGGAAAAGACGAGTTCCTCGCTGTTCAGAGCGAAAGACTGCATAACGCCGACAAGACGAGCGTTCTTATAATCTCGGGGCTTTTCATAACCTCTCTGGCGGTTTTGTTCGTAAACCACAACTCCATGAAAAAGTGGGAGGCGAGCGCCGTAAAAGAGCGCGATATCGCGCGAGAGGTCGCCTACCGCGACCCGCTTACCGGCGCTAAGAGCAAGCACGCTTTCATAGAGAAGGAAAGAGAGACGGACAAGCTTATCCGCGAAAACGGGGCTGAGGCGTTCTGCGTTCTCGTATGCGACGTAAACGGGCTTAAGTACATAAACGACACTTTAGGGCACAAGGCGGGCGACGAATACATAAAAGCCGCCGGCAAGCTTATTTGCGAGCATTTCAAGCACAGCCCTGTTTACAGGATAGGCGGCGACGAGTTTATCGTACTGCCCGAGGGGCAGGACCGTGAAAACTGCGACGCGATACTTTCGGGCGTAAACGAACTTATCGAAAAGAACATAGAAACGAAAGACGTCGTTATATCCATAGGAAGGGCGGATTATATACCCGGGACCGACCGCACCTTCCACGCCGTGTTCGAGCGCGCGGACAACCTTATGTACGAGCGCAAGAAAGAGCTTAAAAGCATGGGCGCTATAACGAGAGAATAACAAATAACGCAAAAATATACTGAAAGGAAAAGCTTATGAAAATTACGGAAGACGTCCGCTACGTCGGCGTATCTGACAGAAACATAGACCTTTTCGAGGGTCAGTACGAGGTGCCGCTCGGCATGGCGTACAATTCCTACGTTATCCTCGACGACAAAATCGCCGTCATGGACACGGTAGACAAAAACTTTACCCACGAGTGGCTCGACAATATCCAGAAAGAGCTCGGCGCGAGAAAGCCCGATTACCTTATCGTTCAGCATATGGAGCCCGACCATTCGGCGAATATCTTCACCTTTATGAAAACCTATCCCAATGCGACGGTCGTTTCCTCCGCGAAGGCGTTTACCATGATGAAAAACTTCTTCGGCACAGAGTTTGAGGACAGGCGCGTAGTCGTCGGCGAGGGCGATACCCTCTGCCTCGGTAAGCACACTCTTACCTTCGTCACCGCGCCCATGGTGCACTGGCCGGAGGTAATAGTCACCTTTGATTCCTGCGACAAGATACTTTTCTCAGCCGACGGCTTCGGCAAGTTCGGCGCGTTTGACGCTCAGGAAGACTGGGCGTGCGAGGCGAGGCGGTACTATTTCGGCATAGTCGGCAAATACGGCGCGCAGGTTCAGGCGCTTCTCAAAAAAGCGGCGGCGCTCGATATAAAGATCATCTGCCCGCTTCACGGCCCCGTGCTTTCGGAAAATCTTTCATATTACTTCAGGCTTTACGATATCTGGTCATCTTACGGCGTTGAGAAGGACGGCGTGCTGATAGCCTACACCTCCGTTTACGGCAACACCAAAAAGGCGGTCGAGACGCTCGCCGAAAAGCTCAAGGAAAACGGCTGCCCGAAGGTGGCAATTCAGGACCTCGCGCGGGACGATATGGCGGAAGCCGTAGAGGACGCATTTGCCTACGGCAAGATAGTTTTCGCGACGACGACCTATAACGCCGAGATATTCCCCTTCATGCGCGAGTTTATAAATCACCTGACCGAGCGCGGCTTTAAAAAGCGCACCGTCGCCTTTATCGAAAACGGCAGCTGGGCGCCGCAGGCGTCTAAGACGATGAAAAAGATGCTCGAAGGGTGCAAGGAGCTGACCTACGCCGAAAACGAGGTGTCGATAAGGTCGGCGGTATCGGATGAAAACAAAGCGCAGATAGAGGCGCTGGCGCAGGAGCTTTGCCGCGACTACCTCGCGAGGGGCGAAAAGACGGCGAATAAGAACGACCTTTCCGCGCTCTTCAAAATAGGCTACGGGCTTTACGTCGTGACCTGCCGCGACGGCGAGCGGGACAACGCGCTTATAGTCAACACGGTGTCCCAGGTGACGAACACGCCCAACCGCATAGCCGTAACGATAAACAAGCAGAACTATTCGCACCACCTTATAAAGCAGACGGGCGAAATGAACATAAACTGCCTCTCTGTAGACGCGCCCTTCTCGGTGTTCGAGAGCTTCGGCTTCAGAAGCGGCAGAAGCGTAAACAAGTTCGAGGGCGAGGAGAATATTTTAAGGTCTGACAACGGGCTTATTTTCCTTGATAAATACATAAACGCCTTTATGTCGCTCAAGGTCGAGCAGTACGTTGACCTTGACACCCACGGTATGTTTATATGCACGGTTTCCGAGGCGCGCGTCATTTCCGACACAGAGACGATGACCTACACCTACTATCAGAAGAACGTAAAACCCAAGCCGCAGACCGAGGGCAAAAAGGGCTTTGTCTGCAAGATATGCGGCTACGTTTACGAGGGAGACAAACTGCCCGACGATTTCGTCTGCCCGCTCTGCAAGCACGGCCCGGCGGACTTTGAGCCGATAAAGTAAGGAGGAATATTTATGGATACGAGAGTTGCCGTAATAAGCATAATAGTCGAAAAGAAGGAAGCGGTGGACGAGCTTAACGCCATGCTTTCGGAATACGGAGATTATATCATAGGCAGAATGGGCCTGCCTTACCGCGAAAAGGGCATAAACATAATCTGCATAGCGATAGACGCGCCGCAGGACGTCATAGCCGCCCTTTCGGGCAAGATAGGCAACCTGCCCCACATAAGCTCAAAAACGGCTTATTCGAAGTAAAGATAAACAAACGCCGCCCCGTAAGAGTTTTTCTTACGGGGCGGTTTTTGGGTGTCAAGGGGACGGGGTGTCAAGGGGACGGTTCTCTTGACACTTTCTTTGTTTTTTATCATAGTTTAAACCGCCTTTAATTATCGTTTTTAAGCATTAATTTTCGGTATGTAACGCGCCGAATAGCCGTAAGTCTATTCTTCAATAAGCTTGCCTTTGCCGAGAGAGAGCCGGTCGCCGCGCAGAAGCGCCGCCTTCATTTTGCGGCGAAGGGACGTGTCCTCGGGCAGGGCGTTTAAATCACAGTCGGGCTTTGCCTTAAAGAGGAAATTCAAAACGTCCTCTTTTCCGTCGCGCTTTATATCGTACACGTCGAAGCGGTTCTGAAAGCTTATTATATTCGACGTTTCGGGAAGAACGGTCTTTAAATAGGGGTCGAGTAACCACGACTCGCAGTATCTGTCGTGATACTCTTTTCCGTAATACCTGTCCGACGCCTCGCGCCCCTCCTTGAGCGAGCGGGTGACCGCCTCGGGAGAAAAGTCGGTTTTGGCGGGGATATGTATATGCAGGTTGGGGTATCTTACCTCCTTGCCGAAAACCTCCTCGTCGCGCTCGAACTGCAGACTGCCTATTTCGATTATGTCGCCGCGCACGTAAAGCGACGCCCAGCGCACAGTTGCGAAGAGCGCGCCCTCGGGGTGAATGGTAAGAGTGTTGTGTGGGCGGAAGCGGTGCTTTTCGATCTGGTAGTCGTCAAAGCCGAGCTTCTTAATATTTTCCTTGTGCATATGAATGCCCGAGAAAAAGGCGATATTGAATATATAGGGGCTTTTTATACCGGGAAATATCTCGTCGCGCGTCATAGCGCCGTATTTCGCGCGCTCTTCAAGCGCGTCGTGCGTGAAAATGACGTCGCACAGCGCTTTTACGTGCGACAGCGCCTTTTCGTCGTCCTTTATCTCGTCGACGCACTCGTGACACAGGCGGACGTAGTCGGGGTCGTCTATGCGGTAGAAATCGAGCGCTTCGTCGATAAGCTCTTTCGTTATTTTCATATTATCATCTCCCGCAGCAGTGTTTGTATTTTTTACCCGAGCCGCAGGGGCAGGGGTCGTTTCTGCCTATCTTTTTGCCCTTGCGCACCGTGCGCGAAACAGAGCCGTCGCCCGACGTTGCCGATTCCTGCGCCACCTTTTCGCGTTTTGCTTTGACGTCGGCGAGGAAAATGGTACGCGCCGTCTCGTCGCGAATGGCGCTTATCATCTGCTCGAACATGTCGGCGCCTATGCGCTTGTATTCCTTGCGCGGATCCTGCTGCGCGTAACCCGCGAGCCCGATCCCCCGCCTCAGCTCGTGCATGGCGTCTATGTGGTCCATCCAGTTGCGGTCGACGGCGCGTAAGAGCACGACGCGTTCTATCTCGCGCATAAGCTCGGGGGTGAAGCGCTGCTCACGCTCGTCGTAAACGCGCATGGCGATATCGCAGAGGTAGTCGGACGCTTCCCCGTGCGTCATGCCGCGGAGCTTTGACTCAACGGTGGTCACTTCAAGCGGATTTATGAAATAGCCCTTGTAGGTAAGCGCGAGCTGCTTTGCGCTTAACGGCTCTATCGTATGCGACTCGGCCGAGGCGGCGACTACCGTGCGGTTAATGGACTCGCGCACCATGTTCCGTATTTTGTCGCCGACGTCCTCGCCCGAAAGCACGCGCATGCGCTCGGCGTAAATAAGCTCTCTTTGCTCGTTCATGACGTTGTCGTACTCTAAAACGGTAAGACGGGTGTGGAAGTTGTTGCCCTCGACCCGCTTCTGCGCGCTTTCAATAGCGTCGGAAAGTATCTTCTGATTAAGCGGCTCGTCCTCGGGTATTTTGAGCGACTTTGTCATATTCATAATGCGCTCGCTTCCGAAAAGGCGCATAAGGTCGTCTTCAAGCGAGATATAGAAAACGCTTTCGCCGGGGTCGCCCTGTCTGCCCGATCTGCCGCGCAGCTGGTTGTCGATCCTTCGGCTTTCGTGCCTTTCCGTGCCGAGTATGCAAAGGCCGCCCGCCTCGATGACCTTCTTTTTATCTTCCGCGACGGTCGCTTTGTGCTCTTCAAGCTTTTGGCGGAAAAGGGCGCGCGCCTCAAGCACCTCGGCGTTTGAGGTTTCGTTGTAGCCCGAGGCTTCGTTTATGACGGCGTCCGAATATCCCGCGGCGGCAAGGTCGTCGCGCGCCATGTATTCGGGGTTGCCGCCGAGCATTATATCGGTGCCGCGGCCCGCCATATTGGTGGAAATTGTCACGCTGCCCGATCTGCCCGCCTGGGCGACTATGTGCGCCTCTTTTTCATGGTGCTTGGCGTTTAAGACCTGATGCTTTATGCCTTCTCTTTTCAAAAGGTCTGAGAAGTGTTCGCTCATTTCGACCGAGATGGTGCCGCAGAGTATCGGCTGACCCTTTGCGTGACATTCTTTTATTTTGCGTATGACCGCGATCTCCTTCCCGCGCTCGGTCATGAATATGCAGTCGGGCAGGTCGCGGCGGATCATGGGCATATTGGTCGGTATCTCCACGACGTCAAGCCCGTATATCTCGCGGAACTCTTCCTCTTCGGTGACGGCGGTGCCCGTCATGCCCGAAAGCTTTTTATAAAGTCTGAAAAGGTTCTGGAAGGTTATTGTCGCGAGGGTGCGGCTCTCACGCTGGACCTCGACGTTCTCTTTGGCCTCTATCGCCTGATGAAGCCCCTCGTTGTAGCGCCTGCCGAACATAAGGCGGCCGGTGAACTCGTCGACTATGATTATCTCGCCGTCGCGTATGACGTAGTCTATGTCGCGCTTCATAACGCCGCGCGCCTTTATCGCCTGGTTTATGTGGTGAAGAAGCTCGGCGTTTTCGGGGTCGGATATGTTTTCAAGCTTAAAATACCGCTCCGCCTTGGCGCTTCCGCGCGGGGTAAGCGTCGCCGTCCTCGCCTTTTCGTCTATAAGATAGTCGGCGGCAATTTCGTCCTGCTGTTCCTTTTCGTCGACCTCGACCACCTTTAAGGGGGTAAGAGTCGCGGCGAAGCGGTCGGCGACCTTATACATATCGGTGCTTTTTTCGCCCTGACCGGATATGATAAGCGGCGTCCTCGCCTCGTCTATCAGTATCGAGTCGACCTCGTCGACTATGGCGAAGGCGTGCCCGCGCTGTACCATATCGCCTTTGAATATAGCCATGTTGTCGCGCAGGTAGTCGAAGCCTATCTCGTTATTCGTGCCGTAGGTTATGTCGCAGGCGTAGGCGGCGCGCCGCTGATCGTTGTCAAGCCCGTGCACTATAACGCCGCAGGAAACGCCCATAAAGCGGTATACCTTTCCCATAAGCTCGCCCTGGTAAGAGGCGAGATAGTCGTTTACGGTGACGATATGCACGCCGTTGCCCGCAAGGGCGTTTAAATAGGCGGGAAGGGTGGCGGTAAGGGTCTTTCCTTCGCCCGTCTTCATTTCGGCTATTCGCCCCTGGTGAAGCACCACGCCGCCGAGTAACTGAACTCTGAAGGGGTACTGCCCGAGCACCCTGCGGCACGCCTCGCGGAAGGCGGCGTACGCCTCGGGCAGAATACCGTCAAGCGTTTCGCCCTGCGCTAAACGCTCTTTAAGCCGCGGCGTTTCCGCCTGCAGCTCGCGGTCGGTCAGAGCGGCGTATTTTTCGGAAAGCGCCTCAATAGCGTCGACCGTAGGGTTAAGCTTCTTTATTTCACGGGAGCTCGTGTCCCCGAAAAGCTTTTTCAAAAATGCGTTCGCCATATTTTTCGTCCTTTCACAGATCGCGTTTTTAATATTGTAGCATATTTTTTTGTAAATTTCCATAAAAAAACCTTGACAAGATAAAAATATGGGAGTATGATACCACCATAAACCGATGAGAAAGAGTAGTAACCGCGCACCATTACGGTACAGAGAGCCTTTGACGGTGGGAATAAGGCGCGTAACGCACGGCGAATGGGCTTTTGAGGGCGGCGCCGAAATTAAGAGTAGGCGGCGACGGGGAGGACCGTTATATCCCGTGGATATGTTGGTATCCGAGAGTGGCCTTCGGGCAATTTGGGTGGCACCGCGGAAAGTATTTTTCGTCCCAAATATCCTTTTAGGATGTTTGGGACTTTTTATTTTGTTTCGAATACAATAAAAATAAAAAACTTTATCAAAGAAAGGACTGAAAAACATGAGCAAGATCCCGTACAAGCTTTATCTCACAGAAGAAGAGGCGCCTAAGGCATGGCTCAATATCCGCGCTTTCATGAAGAACAAGCCCGCTCCCATAATCAATCCGGGAACGCATGCGCCCTGCACGGCTGAGGAGCTTTCTCACGTCTTCTGCGACGAGGCGGTAAAGCAGGAGCTTAACGAAACGGATAAGTATATCGAGATCCCCGAGGGGATAAGAGATTTTTACAAGATGTTCCGTCCGTCGCCCCTGGTGCGCGCCTACAACCTTGAAAAGCTTCTGGACACGCCCGCAGAGATCTACTACAAGTTCGAGGGCAACAACACCTCCGGCTCGCACAAGCTCAACTCAGCGGCGGCGCAGGTCTATTACGCCAAAGAGCAGGGCATAACCACCGTCACGACCGAAACGGGCGCCGGGCAGTGGGGCACCGCGCTTTCGATGGCGGGCGCTTTCTACGGCGTAAAAGTTAAGGTCTATATGGTAAAGGGATCCGCCATGCAGAAGCCCTACCGTAAAAACGTCATGGAGACCTACGGCGCGAGCGTCACGCCTTCGCCTTCGGATACGACCAACGTCGGCAGAGCCATTTTAAAGGAGATGCCCGACACGACGGGAAGCCTCGGCTGCGCCATTTCCGAAGCGGTCGAAGAAGCCGTTTCCACGCCGAACACGAGATATCTTTTAGGCAGCGTTTTAAATCACGTCCTTTTGCACCAGTCGGTGATAGGGCTTGAGTGCAAGACGGCGCTCGACAAATACGGCGTTACCCCCGACGTGGTCATCGGCTGCGCGGGCGGCGGCTCTAACCTCGGCGGGCTTATGGCGCCCTTCATGGCGGATAAGCTCGAGGGCAAGAGCAATACCGAGTTTATCGCCGTAGAGCCCGCGTCCTGCCCGAGCTTTACGCGCGGCAGGTTCGCCTACGATTTCGGCGACACGGGCAAGATGACCCCGCTTATCAAGATGTACACGCTCGGCTCCGGCTTCATCCCGTCCCCCAACCACGCGGGCGGATTAAGATATCACGGCATGAACTCGGTGCTTTCACAGCTCTATCACGACGGATATCTTAAAGCCAAGTCCTACGAGCAGACCAACGTCTTCGAGGCGGCCGTCATGTTCGCGAGATGCGAGGGCACGCTCCCCGCGCCCGAAAGCTCCCACGCCATCCGCGCCGCGGTAGACGAAGCTTTAAAGTGCAAGGAGACGGGCGAACACAAGAAGATACTCTTCGGACTTACCGGAACGGGCTATTTCGACCTCGCCGCGTACGACAGCTTTAACAAGGGCACGATGACCGACTATATCCCCACCGACGCAGACCTTCAGAAGGGCTTCGACTCGCTTCCGAAAGTCGACTGATAAACGCAAAGCATAATAAAAGGACGCCCCGCGGGGCGTCCTTTTGATTTGTTTATTACTCTTTTTTCTTTTCGGAAAGTTCGGAGAGGACGACGGCGAAGGGCGGACCCGTTTCGCGCGAAGGCCGTTAAAAGGGAGAGACTTTTTTCAGAAGTTTTTAAATCCGAACGCCGTAAACGTACAGTCGGTTTTCTCGACCTCCGTGAACTTTTTCAGGCAGCGTATAAGGTCGCATATGCCGACCCGGGTCTGTTCCATAAACTCGGTCTGCCCGTTCGTATCGCCGGTATAATAGTCGCAGGGGATCGGATAACCGTCGAAGAATACGGACGGATCTATTTTACCGCCGGCCTGACGGATAGAAACGCCGTCTTCGCGCCAATACTTGGACGAGCAATACTCGTAAGTGCCGTCGAACCCGCCCCGCATACGCAGATAAAAGTTGTGGCTCTGCGTATCGCTCAGCGGGCAGTGGAGACAGAACTCGACCATGTTGCTGTCCGACCAGTAGGTAATAGAGAAAAACTCGTTCGGATAGCCTCCGTAAACAGTGGATTCCTGACTGTACGCGGAGTAGTCGCCGTTGGTCGTACCTTTTTGGATGGCGAAGTTCTTGCAGTATTCAAAGAGTTTCGCTTGTGCCTCCTGTGAGGAAACGGGCGAGCCGCCGCTTTCGGGAGCCTGCGTCTTATCCGGCGGTGTCTGCGTCTTATCCGGCGGAGCCTGCGTCTTATCCGGCGGTGTCTGCGTCTGCTCCGGCGTGGTCTGCGTCTGCTCCGCCGGGGTCTGCGTCTGCTCCGCCGGCGTCTGCGCCTGCTCCGGCGGGGTCTGCGTTTTATCCGGCGTGGTCTGCGTCTTATCCGGCGGTGTCTGCGTCTGCTCCGCCGGTGTCTGCGTCTGCTCCGGCGGTGTCTGCGTCTGCTCCGGCAGGGTCTGCGTCTGCTCAGCCGGGGCTTGTGTTTGGCTCATCACGTCGGACGCGTCGGCGGCGGAGTCAGGCTCTGCGGGTTTGCGTCTAAGCAGGATCGCGCCTGTGCAGATCGCCGCAATTATAAGAAAAACGAGGAAGCCGATCAATAACGGGTACTTCTTTTTATTACTGTAAACGCCCGACTCCGCGGCAGAAGCGTCTGCCGCGGGAGCAGCGGTCTCGGGAGCGGGAACGGCGGCGCTTCCGTCGCCAAGGAGGGCGTCCGCTGAAACGCGAAAGATCTTCCCGAGGGCGATTATATTATCTACGGTCGGCTGAGTCTGTCCGGTCTCCCAAAGGCTGACGCTCTGTCGGGAGACGCTGAGCTTTTCGGCGAGTTCGTCCTGGGACATATTGTTCTCTTTGCGGTATTTTTTAATGTTATCGGATAGCATAGTGTCACGTCCTTGCTTAAAAATCGCTTTAATTATACCGCAATTTCCGCCTACAGACAACAAAAAGCGCCTTGCATTTTGTCAAGCAGCGCTTGCATTCGGCAAAAAAGACGCGTTTTCTGGCAAAAAAAGACGAAAAAACGCCCTCCGCAAAGAGGGAGGTCATAACAATAAAAAGGACGCCGTGAAAACGGCGTCCTTTCATGTTCAAACGGTTTATTTTTCAAGGCTTTTTAAGTGTTCTTTCAGGACAAGGTTGATATACTGTGACAGAGAACGCTCGTCTTTTTCGGCGGCGTTTTTTGCTTTTTCCAAAGTGTCGGCGTCGATCGTAATGCTGATTTTTTCTTTAAGCGGTCTCATAAGATCACCTCAGCAGTAATTATATGATAAAGAAAGAAAAAATATTGACAAATAGGAAAAAGTATGATAAAGTAGTATAAAACTATTGTTTGGAGGCAAAAAATGAAAAAAGCAGTTTTATTTACGGTCGTACTTGCACTTTTGTTAAGCTTAAGCGTCCCTGTTTTCGCGTTTTCGGCGCAAATAAGCGCGCAGAAGCTTTCGGTCAACGGAAAGGAAACGGCATGTGAAAAGTACAATATCGACGGGAGCAACTATTTTAAGCTTCGCGATCTGGCGCAGCTCTTAAACGGCACGGGCAGTCAGTTCGAGGTCGGCTGGGATGCGGCGAAGGGAGTTGTATCCGTTACGACAAATCACGCTTACACGACGCCGAACGGGCATGAGCTTGAGGTCGGCGCAGACAAGAGTTCAACCGCAAAAGTAAGCGCGCAGACAATAATGATAAACGGTGCGGTGCGCACGGATCTTACTGTTTATAACATCGGCGGCAGCAATTTCTTCAAGCTTCGCGAGATGGGCGACGCGCTCGGCTTCGACGTGGGCTACGACAGCGGTACGAATACGGCGACAGTAAAGAGCAAGACGGCTGAGTCCCCAAAAACCGAAGAAAAAACAGAAAACGGGATACGTCCGGAGTTCAAAAAATCGATGGACAAATACGAGGAGTTTATGAAGGAATACGTATCCTTTATGAAAAAATATGGAAAATCCGACAAAACTGACCTCAAAGTAATCACAGACTCCGCCGAAATGACGAAAAAATATTTGAATGCTATAAAAGAGTTTGAAAAGTGGAAAGATGACGATACGAAAATGAATACAGCTGAATTGTCATATTACCTTGACGTTCAGACAAGAGTGAGTAAAATGCTCCTTGAGGTCGCAGATTATTTGAACTAAAACCAAGTCCGTCACCTCATTATTCGTTTTTGGATCATTGCTCCACGTGGTCGATGATATTTATTATCGGCAGAAAAAAGCAGTTGCTTTCCTGCAGGAGGGCAACTGCTTAGTCTTTTTTGTTTGAGTCGTAAAAGGACGCGGGCATTTATGCTGCGCGTCCTTATGGTTTATGCGTTCACGCTTTTTTCTTTTCGGGAAGCTCGGAGAGGACGACGGCGGCGAACATCAGAATACAGCCTATAAGCTCTCGCAGGGAAAGCGTTTCCTGCAAGATGATCCAGCCGGAGATAACGGCGAAGACCGACTCTAAACTCATAAGAAGGGAGGCAACGGAGGGTTCAACGTACCTCTGCCCGACTATTTGCAGAGTATAGCCGACGCCGCAGGATATAACGCCCGCGTAAACTATCGAGAACCACGCGTCGCCGATGACCGAAAGAGAGAAAGACGAGCGCTCGAACAAAAGCGCGCAGACGGCGGATATTACCGACGCCGAAAAGAACTGTATGCAGGAAAGGGCGACGCCGTTCACCCTGGGCGAAAAATGATCCGCGGTAAGGATATGCAGAGAGAAAAGAAGCGCGCACAAAAGAAGCACGAGCTCGCCCCGGGAAAAGTTTATCTTTCCCGTCATGCAGAGAAGATAAAGCCCCGCGACGGCAAGGATTATGCAGGGGATAATGACGGGGCGGAGCTTTCGCCTTAAAAAGACGAAGGCGATAAGGGGCACCAGAACGACGTAAAGAGTCGTGATAAAGCCCGCCTTGCCGACGGTAACGTCAGGAAAAACGAAGGCGTAATTCTGCGTAGCGCTCGCAAAGGTAAGCACCGCGCCGCATAAGACGCCGCCGCGTAAAAGCTCCTTTTTGTCGCCGAAGCCCTCGGGAGAACGCCTGCGTATAATAAGCAGCACGGGCAAAAGGGCGCAGCCGCCCAAAAACATACGCAGGGCGTTGAAGGTAAAGGGACCTAAGGAGTCCATCGCAACGCTCTGCGCGACGAACGCAGTGCCCCATATAACGGCGGTTATAAGAAGAAATAAAGAACCCTTAAAGCGCTTCATCTACAGTGTCACCTCGTATTTTATTATCCTTTTTTCGGCGCGGAAAGTCAATACCGAATAATATATCAAATTGCCCGAAAAGGATTGACTTAAAAAAACGCAGGTGGTATTATGTAAGTGCCGTAAAAGGCAGGATGAGAATAACGCTTAGAAGGGGAGAACGACAATGCTTTACGAAAGCGATTACAAGCTTGAAAACTACATCATAGGTCTTAAGTGGGAGGATATGCCCGAGGACGTCCGCGAACACGCGAGGATGTGCTTTTTAGACCTTATAAACGCTCTTGTATTAGGCTCACGCAGCGCGCAGTTCCGTGCGGGACTCAAAGCTGCGGAGTCTGTTTTTGCAAAAGGGGACTTGCCGGTAATAGGCACGGAAAAGACCTTCAATTTTGCGGGCGCGACGAGCGCCATGGGTCATTCCTCCAACGCCTACGACTTAGACGACGGACATAAGATAATCCGCGCTCACCCCGGCACCTCGTTCATAGGCGGGCTTTTAGCCTGCGCTTACGAGCAAAACTGCACGTATAAAGAGTTTTTGGAGGCGCTTATAGTCGCTTACGAGGCGACCATAAGATTCGGTGAGGCGGTCATAGATCATTACAAGTACTATCATTCCTCCGGCACCTTCGGTCCCTTCGGCATCGCGGCGGGCGTCGGAAAAATGAGAGGCTACGGCAAGGAGAGGCTCAACAACCTTCTCGCGGTGGCTGAGTTCAACGCGCCCCTTATCCCCGCGGGACGTTCGGTCGAATATCCTTCCATGAACAAGGACGGCGTCGCCTTCGGCGCGATGATAGGCGCGCTTGCGGTATACGAGGACGCGGCGGGCTTCGTCGGCAACAAGCACCTTTTGGACGGAGAGGATTACAAGAAATATCTTGACGACCTGGGCGAAAAGTATTACATAACAGAGCTTTACTTCAAGCCCTACGCGGGCTGCCGCTGGGGACATCCCGCGATAGACGCGGCAAAGAGCCTTATGCAGGAGAACGGCGTTAAGGCGGAAGATATAGAAAAGGTCGTCATAAAGACCTTCTATCAGGCGACGAGGCTTTCCAAGATAGTGCCGAAAACGACCGATGAGGCGCAGTACAACATAGCTTTCCCCGTGGCGTCGGCTATAGTGCAAGGCGACTTCGGCTACGATCAGGCGAAGGACGAGGCGCTTAACGAGCCGCGCGTTATTGAAATGATGAAGCGCCTTTCCTTTGAAAAGGACGACGAGATAGACGCCATGTTCCCCGAGCACCGCTGCTGCAGAGCCGAAATAACGCTTAAAAACGGGCAGGTCCTCCGCGGCAAGCTCTGCGAGCCGCGCGGCGAGCCCGAGGAGCATATTCATCTCGATTGGATAGAAGAAAAGTTCACGCGTATGTCCAAGGCGGTCTTTACGGATAAAGCAATAGAAGAAGTCAAGGCGCTCGTTCGCGGTCCGCTTGACGTAAAAATGCGCGACGTTATAAATAAGATAAACGATAAGGAAAACTGGAAATAAAAGGAGGGTACTTTTATGTTTGACGTTCTCATCAAAAACGCCGAGATATACGACGGCAGCGGCGCAAAGCCTTTCGTCGGGAGCGTCGCGGTCAAAAACGGTAAGATAGCCGCGGCAGGCGACGTTTCGGGTGAAGCCGCGAAGACGATAGACGCCCGCGGGCTTGCTCTTTCTCCCGGTTTTATAGACAGCCACAGCCATGCGGACCTAAACGCGCTCGAGCACCGCGATATGGATAATATCGTAAAGCAGGGCATAACCACTATAATGGGCGGTCAGTGCGGCGGCTCCGCGGCGCCGTGCAGAAGCGAAAACTGCTTTATGGCTGAGCGCAGACACAGCGTCAAGGACTATTTCGAGGCGCTTGAGGACGGCGGCACGGGTACCAATATCTCTCTGTTCATAGGTCACGGAAATCTTCGCGACCTCGTTATGGGAGAGCTTGCGAACCGCAAGCCCACCGACGAGGAAATGGCGAAAATGAAAAAGATGCTGTCAGACGCTATGGACGAGGGCGCGAGAGGCTTGAACAGCGGTATGTATTACACCCCCTGCGCCTACGCCGACACAGACGAGATAGTCGAGCTTTGCAAAACGGTCGCCGAGAAGGGCGGCATGTTCGCGGCTCATATCCGTTCGGAGAGCAAAAAGCTTATAGAGGCGGTGCAGGAGATGATAGACATCTCCGAAAGATCGGGCGTGACCACGGTCATATCCCACCATAAGGCGGCGGGCGGCCCGAACTATTGGGGGCTTACGAAGAAAACGACTCAGATGATAGAAGAGGCGAGGGGGCGCGGCGTTCGCATCTGGTGCGACGTTTATCCCTATAACGCCTGCTCTACGAGCCTTTGGGCGACGTATATCTCTACCGAAAGGCAGGCGCTCGGCAAGAAGAAGATAACCGAAATGCTCAAAACGCCCGAATACAGACGCGAGGCGCGCGAGTGGATAGAGGAGACCTTTATCCGCCACAGCTGGCACGAAAAGGGTCTTTCCTGGGCGCTTATGGTAGGGCTTGACAAAACGCCGGAATATAACGGCATGCGTATAAGCGAGGCGGCGAAGAAGCTCGGAAAGGACGAGTTCGAGACGCTTTTCGACATTCTTGTAAAGAACGAATGCGACGGCAGAGCGGTGCTTTTCACGATGAACGAGGAGGACGTTGAGAACGTCATATCAAAGCCCTACGCCATGATAGGCACGGACTCGAGCTGCGGCATAGGCTCGCATCCGAGATACGCGGGCACCTTCCCGAGGGCGCTCGGCCATTACGTGCGCGAGCGCGGACTCGACACCTTCGAGGGCATGATATACAGAATGACGGGGCTTCCCGCGAAGGTCTACAAGCTTTCCGGAAAGGGCTTTATCAAAGAGGGAATGGACGCCGATATATGCGTTTTCGATAAAAACGTCATAAACGCCCTTTCTACCTTTGAAAAGCCTAACCTTGAAAACGTCGGACTTGAATACGTGCTTATAAACGGAGAGCTTGCGATAGAAAACGGAAAACGCACGAAGAGCTTGAGCGGCAAACCTGTAAGGATGGTG
>JAFSVO010000159.1 GCA_017444965.1 Clostridia bacterium
CCGTTTCTCCTCCTGCCGTTATAAGTATCCTTTTACCTACGATATTGTCACGCTTATATACCGAATTTGATAGTTCGCTGTCTATAAGCGCGACTTTATTGCCGCTTAAAACGTCCTCGCGCGTTATCCCTCTGCCGAAAAGGATACGGACGTTCCAGACGTCTGAAAGCTTTTCATCCGCGCCTATAATAAGAGCGGAACGGCGGCTTTTGTTAAGACGGACGCTTCCCGTTTCGAAAAAGAAGGGCATTATCTCTTTTGCGCCCGCGGTCTTTTTAAGGCGTAAAATCTCCTTTTCGCCGAGGCTTATCCCTTCTCCGTCCTCGGAATAGACGGCGCTTCCTCTTACGCCGATCTCATCAAGCTCGTTATTTACCGTGCTTCTTGAAACGTCAGAAACCGCCGTCGCGACGCAGATAAAGAATACGCCGGTAAACACCGAAAATACGCAAAGAGCAGTCCTCGCGCCGCCTTTTAAAGCGCTTTTCAGCGCGTTATTAGCTACGTCTTTAAGTTTCATTTTTCCAATATATACTCTTTCGGCACGCTGTCCGGGTAAAGAATAAGTCTGTCTTCTGGCGTTATGCCCGAAAGCACCTCGAACTTATCGTAAAGCTCTTTTCCCGTCTCTATATACTTCTTTTCGCCCTTGCCGTTTGAGAGTGAAAGCACGTATTCCCTGTTTTCCTCATCCTCACCGACAGCTTCAAAGGGCACGGTCAAAGCGTTTTCCCTTACGTCGGTCACAATGTTTACGACCGCCGTATATCCCGGCTTTAATATCTCGCTTTTGGGAAGCGATATCCTTATCTCAGTTTCGGCGGAGTTTTTACCGCTTAAGATCGACGCTTTTGCGTAAGGCATTATTTTGGTAACGCGCCCCTCGTACTCTTTATCCGTCAGCGATCTTACGCGGACGGTACATTCGCACCCTTTTTTTATATCGCCTATCAGGTTTTCTTCGGCGTATGTCACGACCTCAAGCCTGCCGACGTCTGATATTACGGCGCACGGCGTTCCCTGAGATATGACAGAATCCTTTTTTGATACTATATTCATCACTGTGCCGCCGCACGGGCTGTATACGTACATTATTCCGTTTCTTTCTTCGGTATCCGCGAGCGCGTCAGTCGAAGCCGCGCTTTCGTAAAAGGTCGCGGCTATCATATCCTTAACGCTTTCGGTCAGCGCGGCGGCGGATACAAATCCGTCAGTCCTTTTGACCGTCATAAGAAGATCCCCCTCGAGCACGGTTTCGCCCTCTGACGCAAAAGAGTCGCATACTGTCGCAAAGCACGGCAAATAAAGGTTTCGCCTTTCTTTTTCCGAAATACGCCCCCTAAGCGTAACGTAATCGCGTAAAGTCTCTCTTTCCGCTGTAACCGTGTCTACCGAAAAGCCGGAGGAAAGGCTTTTTTCCCTGTAATAAAAAAACAATGTGAAAAGTACCGTGAGCGTCAAAAAAATACATAAAGGCGTTTTTTTCATTTCCTCTCCTCCCAACTGATATTTTGCAATAATCAGTCAAAAATATAAGCGTGAAAGAGGGTGGGATTTTTTGAGCATTATCTGCCGCGAAAAAAGCTGCGTATATTACGAATTCGGAGAATGTGTTTTAAACACGGTTTCCGCACCGACTTTCACGGGACACAGCTGCGTTTACTATAACAATAAAAATGCAAAAAAGACAGTATAAAAAGCCGGGAAGTCAAAACTACCCGGCTCTTTGATTTTGAGATCACATTTCATTCAAGACTTGCTTTTATAGCTTCTTTAAGTGAAGAAACGAACACGAGATCTATTCCTTCTTTTTCTTTTGCCTCCAGCGCCCGCGCGCAGCTTTTGGGAAGGATTATCTTTTGAAATCCGAGTCTTTTCGCCTCGGCTATCCTCTGCCCCGCGCCCTGAACGGCGCGCACCTCTCCCGAAAGCCCCAGCTCGCCGAACGCGGCGAGCGTAGGCGGAATGGGTTTTTCAAGATAGCTTGACGCGACCGAAAGCGCGACGGGAAGGTCCGCCGCCGGCTCGTCAATGCTCATTCCGCCGACTACGTTGATATATGCGTCGTATATGCCGAGCTTAAAGCCTACCCTCTTTTCGAGAATGGCAAGAATAAGAACGGCTCTGCTGTAATCAAGCCCAGAAGAAGTTCTGCGCGGCGCGCCGAAAGCAGACTTTGTGACAAGCCCCTGCACCTCCGCAAGGATGGGCCTTGTGCCTTCAAGCGACGCTATTACGCAGCTGCCCGAAGCGTCTTTCGGTCTTCCTTCCAAAAGAGCCGCCGACGGATTCTCTATCTCGCGCAGGCCTTTTGAAGTCATCTCGAACATACCGAGCTCGTTAGTTGAGCCGAATCTGTTTTTCGCCGCGCGAAGCACCCTGTACGCTATATGGCTGTCTCCCTCGAAATTAAGAACGGCGTCGACCATATGCTCCATGGTTTTCGGTCCCGCGACAGAACCCTCTTTGTTGACGTGGCTGACTATCACTATCGTCGTACCGGTCGATTTCGCGTAATTCATATACGCCATAGTGGCTTCTTTGACCTGCGTTATGCTTCCCGCCGCCGACTGTACCTGCGGGTCGTAAGCCGTCTGAATGGAATCTATCACGACTATGCGCGGAGAAAGCCTTTCGCAGGTATCCAAAACGCCCGCAACGCCGTTTTCGCAATAAAGATACAGCTTGTCCGTATTTATGCCGAGGCGCGAGGCGCGCATTTTTATCTGCGCTTTTGACTCTTCACCCGAAACGTATAACACCGTGCCGCTTTTGCACAGATTTGCGCACGCCTGAAGAAGCAGCGTTGATTTGCCGATACCCGGCTCGCCCGCGACGAGCACGACCGAACCTTTTACGAAGCCGCCGCCGAGCACTCTGTCAAGCTCGCTTATGCCGCTTTCAAATCTTTCGTCTTCATCGGGCGTGATCTCGCATATCGGCTGAGGCGTCTGACCGCCTTTCAGGGACAGCGAAGACGCGCGCTCGTTTTTTACGGGCGCTATCTTAATCTCCTCAAGCGTGTTAAACTCTTTACACGATGGGCATCTTCCGTACCACGTTGAAGAAACGTATCCGCATGAAGAACATACGTATTCGGTCTTGTTTTTAGCCATACTTTATCCTTCCTTTAAATAAAGCGCATACCCGCAGGCGACAGCTATCGCCGTTTGTTTTCTGTAATCGTCGGATAAAAGCTTCTTTTCTTCTTCCTCGTTTGAAAGGAAACCGCATTCAACCGTGACCGCCGGCGCTTTTATGTTTTTCATAAGAAAGACGGAATCGGGCGACGGCTTTATCTTTCTGTTATTGTCTGGATCGAGAAAGCTGCGCAAAGCGTCCTGAAGCGACTGCGCAAGAGTTGCGGAGCGTTCGTTTAAAAGCCCGTAAAAGACCTGCGCGCCGCGGTACTTGCTTTGGCTGAACTTATTAAGGTGAACGCTTATGAAATCACAGTCGGGATATTCCCGGGACACGGCAAGACGGGCTTTGATATCAGCGACCTTATTTGTTCTGAGCGACTTTGAAGGGTCGTGATTTAAAGAGCCCTCTCCGCTTCGGGTAAGCCGCGCCGGAATACCCAAAAAGCACATTATATCCCGCGTTTTCAAAACGATGGAAAGATTTAATCCGGCTTCCTGCGTTCCGTTCGGCGATACCGCGCCGCCGTCAGCCCCGCCGTGCCCCGCGTCGAGTATAAGAAGGGGTTTTGAATAACTGCCCGGCGCGGCGGTAGGACTTATCGGTCTGCTGTTATATGATATTATAACTATTATAAACGCAAGCGCGCATATTGTCAAAACTATAAGCGAAAACAATACTCTTTTGTTCATTTTTTGCTCTTTGTGAAGATAATACCCAAAAGCGATCCTGCCGCGCCCGCCGCAAGAGCGGGTACGGCGCTTTTAACGTTTATTCCGGCCTTAAATATAAAAGCGCCGGCAAGAATCATTATCAGCGTAATGACGGCAAAAGTCGCCGCCCCGTATATTTTCCCGCCCGCGGCGTAAGACGCCGCGGC
>JAFSVO010000160.1 GCA_017444965.1 Clostridia bacterium
GACCAAGGTCGACCGCTCGGCGGCTTATATGGCGAGATACGCCGCGAAAAGCCTTGTCGCCGCGGGGCTTTGCGGCAAGTGCGAGATACAGCTCGCCTACGCGATAGGCGTGGCGCGCCCCGTTTCTGTGCTCGTCGACTCGTTCGGCACGGCGAAGATACCCGAGGAAAAGCTTTCGGAAATAGTCTGCCGCCACTTTGACCTGCGCCCCGCCGCTATTATAGAAACGCTCGGTCTGCGCGCCCCCATTTACAGACAGACGGCGTCTTACGGGCATTTCGGACGGACGGATATCGACCTTTCGTGGGAACACACCGATAAAGCAAGCGAACTTAGGGAGTATTTAAAATGAAAATAGTTGATATGCACTGCGACTCCATAATGACGGTAAAGTTCAACCGTGAGCCGGGTCTTCGCTCGAACGGCGTGGACGCCTGCTTTGATAACCTTAAAGCGGGCGGATACCTCGCGCAGTTCTTCGCTATATTCAGCTCGGCGAGGGCGAAGTACGAGCACGTTCCCAAAACGACGCCTCTTCTTTACGACAGATACAAATGGATAAGGAACGCTTTTTATAACGAGATGGACGCAAACTCGGACATAATAGCGCAGGCGCGGTCCGTTTCCGACGTGCTTGAAAACGAAAAACGCGGGCTTATGTCGGCGATACTGACTATAGAAGACGGCGCGCCGATAGAAGACGACCTTGACAATTTAAACGGCTTTTATGAAGACGGCGTGCGCGTTTTCGGGCTTATATGGAACTTTGAAAACCCGCTCGCCTACCCCAATTCCGAAGACCCCGAAATAATGGCGAAGCCCTTAAAGCCCTTCGGCGTTGAGGCGGTCAAGCGTTTAAACGAGCTGGGGATAGTTATAGACGTGTCGCACTTAAACGACGGCGGTTTTTGGGACGTGTGCAAATATTCCGAAAAGCCCTTTTTGGCGACCCATTCGAACGCGCGCGGCCTTACCCCGCACCCGAGGAACCTGACCGACGAGCAGCTTCGCGCGTTAGGCTCAAAGGGCGGCGTTTCGGGACTTAACTTCTGCCCCTATTTCCTGCACGAGCGGGGCGACAAGGTGACGACGGCGGACGATATAGTCGCGCACGCCGTTTATATGGCAAACGTCGCGGGCGTGGATTCGGTCGGCTTCGGCACCGACTTCGACGGGACGGAGGCGTTCTTCCCCTTCAGAAACGCCGCGGGCATACAGCAGATAGTCGACGCGCTGTCTAAAAAGTTCCACGAAAGCGAGGTCGAAAAGATCTGTTATAAAAACGTTCTGCGCGTGCTTAAGGAGAACGAAAAATGACAAGACGGCTGCAGTTCCGCGACAGAAAAGAATATCTTAAAATGGCGGAAGATTTCTATTCCTCGCCCGCCGTGCTTCACCCCGTCCCGCGTGAAAACTTCGCGCGCTGTTTTGAAAAACTCTTAAGCAACACTCCTCTCGCCGAGGGCTATATAATCGAAAAGGACGGAAAAACGGCGGGATACGCCGTGACCTCTCTTACCTACTCGCAGGAAGCGGGCGGAGAAGTGCTTTGGCTCGAAGAACTGTATATAAAGCCCGAATACCGCGGGCAGGGGCTCGGGACGGAGTATTTCGATTATATTTTAAAAACGCCCGGTATAGCCCGATTCCGCCTTGAAATAGAGCCGGACAACGAAAAGGCGATAAAACTTTATTCGCGCCTCGGTTTTAAACGTTTCCCCTATGGGCAAATGATAAAGGAATAGTTTTTAATAATACAGAACGCGCGTCTTGAAGTGCTTCAAGACGCGCGTTTTATCATATTATTCAGGCGTTCCAAATCAAATTTTCCGTAAGCGGGGCGCACGTTACGCCGTCTATGACAAATGCTTTTACCGTAACGGCGCCCTCCGCCTGAGCGGCGTTCGCCGATATCAGCCCTTCCGCCGCGCACGAGATATTTTTAACGCTCATTATTTTTCTGCCGTTTCCGTATGAAACGATAAATACAGACACTGCGTCCGTCAACTTGTCCGCGTTATTGACCGTGACCGTAACGGTCCCGTCCGTTACCGTCATAGACGCCGATATTTCCGAACCGTCGTTCCACGAGCCGTTTATATCGTCCTCGCCTATACTGTCAGCCGCCAAACGAAAGCCTACGGTAGAGGACGGAGAGTCTTTTCTTCCCTCTCCGCGGTAGTAAAAGGTACAACTTCTCGCTGTGGCGTACCACGAGCCGCCGCGGACGGCGTAGCAGTCTATTCCTTTTTCAAGCCCGTTATTTGCCGTGATGATCGAGGACGTAATATCCCACGAGTTTCCCGCCATATCGTAAAGCCCGAGCGAATTCGGCGCGTAAGAGCCGACCGGCGTTGTGTTTCCTCCGTTCGCGCTAACCATCTGATATAAGTCGGTCTGAAGGAAGTAACCCCTTGTCGCGCTTCCCCCGTGATTCGCCCAGTTTGAAACGCCGCCCGTGGCGCTAATTGAAATGCATTCGCCGAGCGTTTCCGACTCGCCCGCAAAGTCGCCTTTTATATAATTGACTGTATAGCCGCTTCCGTATTCCTTAAAAAGCCGCGCGGCGATCACGCCGTTATAATTAAACGTTGTCGTAAGCTCGTGCGTTGCGGCGTCGTAAGAGGGACTGCCCGCGCCGTTCGGGTATTTTACCGAACCGTTCCCGTAATATTCCCCCATCGCGGCGTTTTCCCATTCGGCTTCTGTCGGAAGCCTGAAGGTCGTATTTTTATACTTTGAAGACAGCCACGCACAGTAGGATACGGCGTCGCCGTGTGAGACGTTTAAAACGGGATGGTCCTCCTTGCCCTGCGGATAGACGCCGTTTTTCCAATAACTCGGGGCTCTGTGTCCCGTTTCGGCGACAAATTTCGCATACTGCCCGTTAGTTACCTTATACGCGCTTAAATAATAATCGTTGACTACAGGCGACGTCTCGCCCGTCGTACTGTTGGTCAAATCGAACCGAAAGGCAAAGTCCGGTCTTGCTTCTATCCGTACCATCGACGCTATTATGCTGTCGAGGGACTCGGCGGGCATACGTTTAAATCCTTTTGCCGGAATTCCCGCAGCGAAAGCCGTTCCTGCAAGCATAAAGTATGAAAGAAGCAGGCAAAGCGCTTTTTTGATATTCACCGTTTATTCCCGCCTTTCTTTATTAATAGCTTCGTCGGGGGCGCGGCGCGGGTTTTTACGGGATCCACGTGCCCTGATTCGGGTCGCCCTGGTCCGCCTGATATTCTTTATTCGCGCAAGGGATCAAAGGTATTATCTTTACGCCCTCGCCCGTTTCCGTTCTGCCTAAAACGAACGCCTTCAGTAACGTCGCACCGTCGGGCACCTGCGCAATGCTCGCCGTTTTGCACGCCGTCGCGGCGCCGCTTTCGGTTTTTACCGCAAGCAGTTTATTGCCGGCTCCGTAGGCGGCGATGACGATAACGATATCCTCCACCGCCTCGTCCGCGCCCGAGACGGTCGCCGTCGCGGCAGAGCCCTCCGTCGTTATCGCGACCGTTATCTTTGAGACGTCGCCCCAACTTCCGGTGATATCGTCCCCAGTCGCGAGCGCCGCAGAGGTACACGCCGCGAAGATAAGCGCCGCGGAAAGAAGCCACGCAAAGGTTTTTTTCATGCCCGTTCCTCCTTAATATTTAAAAAATTTTTCAGTCTTCCCAATCGCCCGTATGGTCGTCGTTTCCCGCCTTAAAGCCTTGCGAGGGGCGCAGTACCGCGTAAGCCGGACGCCCCGCCATCGAGGACAGAAGGTCGGAAAGGGTCGCGCTGTTGTCAGAGGCGTGAAGTATGCCGTTTGAAAATACCTCTTTAACGGCGCCCTCTTCAAGGTACGCGAAGCGCTGAGCGCCGAGGTAGATATAATAGCGCGCGTTCCCTGCGCCGTTTTCGGTCATGCTGCCGCAGGCAAGCAGAACGTCGCCCGCGCAAAGCTGATGCTCTGTAAGCTTTCTTATCCTGTTATTAAAAAGCTCTGTCGAAAGGCGCACCGCCTTGCCGCCTATAATGCCCGGGACGGTAAGCTTCCACACCCCCGCGCCCGAGTAAGAGTCGACGAGCGACGAATAAAGCCTTGTGGATGAATAGTATTTTACGCTCGTCTTCGGGAATACGGTCTGCGCCGCAGCCTCTGCTTCCGGCAGGACGACGTCTTCATACCCCGCCGTATCGTATATCTTTTTTATCATATCGGCGTCGCTTGACGCGGTCATGCCCGAAAGATCGGCGCCTTTGAACGCCGCGGTATTTTTGACCGTATTGCAGTAATAAAGGTCTATATCGTTTATCGGGTAGCCCGAAACCGCGCCCGAGACGGTATAGGTCTCGCCGTAACGCGCGCCCGCCGACGCTTTGACTTTAAAAGTAAAGGTCTTTTTTTCGCCCGACTTGAAGGTCACGGCGCCGGGGCTTATTTCCCCGCCCGCGAGTACGAGGCCCGCGGGCAGCGTGTCGGAAAGGACAAGGGTTTTTGCGCGCGCGCCGCGGTTTTCGATAAAGGTCGTGACCGTGACCTCTTCATCTTTTCCGAAGCCGCGTCCCGGCGCGTGTGAGGTAACTCTCTCGATAAATATATCCGAAAGCTCGGCTTCGCGTATCCTCGCTTCTTCGGTAAGGTCGCGCGAGACGTCTATCTCGTCGAGCCCTCTTAAAATGGCGAAGCGTACCATCGCGCGGCTTGAGCCGTTATTATAAAAGAGATACCTTGAGGACGCGGGGTCGAAAAGCGTATCAGCGCTCTCGTATCTTACCGTGCCCTGCCACTCTTCGGCGTCCTTCGCGCCCGAATAATCGTAGTCGGACCCGGTGGAATGAAGCATCATACCGCCGCCCGCGTAGAACATAACGTGACCCGTCACGTCCTTCCACGACGACACGTCCTTCGTATATCCGTAAAGCATGGCGTCGCCCGGCTCGAGCGTGTTTTTGAAGTCGCCTACAATAACGCTTTGCTCCTCGGGCGACTCCTGCCCCGTTATCTCGTAATAAAACACGCGGCAGTTCGGGTAGCTGAGTAACTCGCCCGGCGAGATACGCCCGCCGAATTCGTAGCCGTACGTCACTTCAAAAAGGTTTTTGACAAAAGACGAGCAGTCGAGGTATTTGAAGGTCTGCATATTCGCGAACTCGGGCAGAACGTGGCGCCGCAGTCTGTTATTCGTCAGCGACGCCCTGTCCATGCCGAGCTGCTCGTACTGGAAGCGCATACCTCTGTCGAAAAAGGCGAAGCCCATAGTGCGGAGCTCGCGGAAGCCCTCTCGCGGGAGAAGGTCAAGCCCCGCCGTTTTAAGAACGCGTTCGACGCCGTTCCACGAAAGGACTATATCGCTTTTTTTCTCGTCTATCGGCAGGATAAGCTCGAATTCTTTTCCCGTAAGGCTCGCCGCGTACTCTTTGCCCGCGCTTACGTTAAGGCGCCCGCTTTCGGGCAGGGTCACGGTAAGGGGCAGAAAATGCCCGTAACGCCAGGGCGTTACGCTGTCGGACACGCCGCCGTATTTGACTTTGTAAGTAAGCGTACCCGAAATGGCGCCGCCGCACACGAGAAGGTCGGAGCCTAAAGACGCGTCCTCTCTTACGGCGACCTCTATCGGGCTGTTCCCCGCCCTTTTAAGGGTTATATCCTTCGCGGGCATTGTAAAGGCGTCCTTTACGGCGACTCCGTCCGCGTCGAACGCGCCGTCTGTCGGCACCGTTTCGCCCGCCTTATAAAGCTTGCCGTTTGCGAGATAGTAACCTATCGAATAATATTTGTTCTTTTCGTCGGAAAGCGCGCCGTTTAAGAAATACCCGTCGGACTCGGGCTTTCCTTCGGTATACCCGACGCCCGCTTCCTCGGTGAAAAACCGCGCGGGAGTTTCTTCCGGATAATCCTCGTTTCCGAAGACCGCCCTGTGCGCCGCCTTTTGAAGCGACGTTTTAAGCTCGTCCGCGCTCTGCCCGAGCTCTTCCCTGAGCTGCGCCGTTTCGGTGTCGTAGAATGACCCTAAGTCGCCGTCGACGAAATAATACCTTGCGCCGAAGGTTTCAAGGCCTACGGGCGACTCGCCCGTTATCGCGGCATAGACCGTCGCCGCGGTCAGGTACGCGCCCAAAGCCGACGCGCGGTTCGCGAGGTTCGCGCCGCGGACGGAAGCGCTCTGCGCCGCCGTTTCCGTCGCCCATCTTTCGGGCCTGAAAAGAGCTTTTTTAAGAAGCTCTGCGTCGCCGCCCGCGTATTCCTCAAAAGCGTCGCAGACGGGCGCGATTTTTACGTCTTTAATATATCCGTCGTTTAGAATAGCCGTCTTTATTTCGTTTACGCGGGCGTTGATCTCGGCGGCGTGCTCCGCGTGTGAGGTTATGCCCGTAAAATCCTTTTCAAAGCCGACGGTATGGCCGTAGGGCGCGATCAGAACAATACAAGCGCCGGGGCTGTTTTCGGACAGCGTTTTCGCGATTTTTCTGAATGACGCCGTTTCTTTATCCTTGATCTGCTGCGACGTAAGATTCTGATCCCTGCCCACCTGAAGCAGGGCGAGATCCACGTCGGGCGCCGTTATATACTTTTTAAAGTTCTCGGACGAATACTCTATTACGTCCGAAGAGCTTTGCGTCGCGCTCGTGAAAAGGCTGTACGCGTTATAAGCCGTATATTCGGACGAATGAAATATAGTCACTGAGTTTGAGTTTACGGGAACGCCGTACCTTTCCCCGAGCATTTCGTCAGCCGTGTTGCGCGCCGCGAAAGAGCTTACAGGAAAGCCGCCGAACCATACGACGTTTATCTCTTTTTTATGAAAGACCACTCGCGTGCCGTCCGAAAAAGCCGTGTTAAGGGCGCCGCCTCTGTTTTCGGTGACCTTGCAGAGGTATACTCTTTCTTTTTCCTCATGCGCGGGCGAAAGGGTCAGCGCCTTTGAAGTTTCGCCCGGCATCAAAACGCCGTTTTCGTACCATTGGTATGAGTATTCCGCGTCTTCGCGCTCTTTTGCCTCCGCGGTAAGCCTTATTTCCCTGTCCGAGACGGTCTGCGGGACGGGCTGAACGGAAAAGCTCAGCTTATCCTTAAGCGACGCGGGCGCGTGCGAGCCGTCTAAAACGAACAGCTTGGCGCTTCCGTTCTCGGGAACGGAAAGGGTCATATTCAAATCTTTTAAAGTATCGCAGTCGCCCGAAAAAAGGCGGACGCCCGAAAACCTGCCGGTATCCGAAAAGGCGCAGAGCACGACCTTTATTTCGCCGTCGAAATCGCCCGAAACGGCCGCGCGGGCGTATCCGTCCGCCGTTTCGAGCAATATCTCAGCCGCCGCGGCGGAAAGCGCGAGCGCCGCGGCTAATACTATAGCGAATATCAGATACGCCGTGACCCGTTTCATAATGCTTCCTTTCGGGAAATGCTTTACTTTCAGTCGTCTATCCAGTCGCCCGTCAGGTCGTCGTCATACGAGCCCGACGTATTATTAAACCCTTGCGAAGGTCTTAAAACGGCGTAAGCCGGATGACCCGCCATCGAGGAAAGAAGGTCGGAGAGAGCCGAAACGTTGTCGGACGTGCGGGCGGAAATCCCGTCCGAGAATATTTCTTTTACCGCGCCGTCGACGTAATACGCGAAGCGCTGGGCGCCGAGATATACGTAATAACGCGCGTCGGACGCGCCGTTTTCGGTCACGCTGTCGCAGACGAGCAGGACGTCGCCCGCGTTCAACTGGTGCTCGGTAAGCTTTCTTATTCTTTTTTCATAAAGCTCGGCAGACAGTCTTACCGCCTTGCCGCCGAGGACGCCGGGGACGATAAGCTTTTTGACACCGCTCCCTGAGTAAGAATCCACAAGCGACGAATAAAGCTTTGTGGATGAATAGTATTTTACGCTCGTATTCGGGAATATGGTCTGAGCCGCGTCTTCCGCTTCGGGCAGGGTGACGTTTTCATAACCCGCCGCGGCGTATATCGCCTTGATAAGATCGACCTCGTCCGTCGCGGAGACGGCGGATAAGTCTATGCTCTTAAACGCCGCGGGGTCGGATACGACCTTGCAGTAATAAACGTCTATATCGTTTATCGGGTAGCCGGAGATCGAGCCCGAGACGGTCAGCGTGCTGCCTGCCGCCGCGCCCGAAGCTTTTACTTTGAAGGCAAAGGTCTTCTTTTCGCCCGCCTTGAAGGTGACGGCGCCGGGGCTTACTTCCCCGCCCGTGCACACAAGGCCCGCGGGCAGCGTGTCGGTCAGGGTGAAAGTCTTTTCGCGCGCGCCTCTGTTTTCTATAACAGTCGTCACCGTTACCTCTTCGTCCGGACCTACGCCGTGCCCCGGCGCTGAGGAGGCGACTCTTTCGATAAACACGTCCTTAAGCTCGCCCGCGCGCAGTCTTCCGGCTTCGGTAAGGTCGGCCTGCACGTTTACCTCGTCAAGTCCCCTTAAAATGCAGAAGCGTACTTTTGCGCGGTTTGTGCCGTTATTATAAAAGAGATACATCGTGGAATCGGGATCGAAAAGCCCCAGCGCGCTTTCATACCGCACGGTGCCCTGCCATTCCTCGGTATCCTTCGCGCCCGCGTAATCATAATCGGCGCCCGTGGAATGGAGCATCATGCCGTCGCCCATATAGAGCATGACGTGGCCGTTGGTGTCCTTCCACACGGAGGGATCCTTCGTATATCTGTAAACCATGGCGTCGCCCGGTTCGAGCGTTCTTCTGAAATCGGCGACTATCGCGTCCTTTTCCTCCTGCGTCTCGTTCCCCGATATCTCGTAATAGAACACTCTGCAGTTTTTATAGTTTATCATGGTGCCCGTCGACGTATTACCGCCGTATTTGTAGCCGAAGACGTCGAGATAGACCGTGCTTACAAAGCATGAACAGTCAAGGTATTTGAAGGTCTGCATGGTGGAAAACTCGGGCAGCACGCCCATATTGAAGCGGTAGTTCGTAAGCGCCGCCCTGTCAAGCCCCAGCTGTTCGTACTGGAAGCGCATGCCTCTGTCAAAGAAGGCGAAGCCCATCGCCTCAAGCTCTGAGAAGCCGTCGCGCGGCTTTAAGGTAAGCCCCGCGGTATTTAAGACGCGGGTATTCCCGTTCCACGAAAGGACTATATCGCTTCTCTGCTCGTCTATCGGCAGGATAAGCTCGAAGGTCTTTCCGTTAAGGGTCGCGGAATAGTCCTTTCCGGCTTTTACCTCAAGCGCGCCGTATTCGGGAAGGGTCACGTTAAGGGGCAGGAAATGCCCGTAGCGGAAAGCCGTTATACTGTCGGACACGCCGCCGTATTTGACTTTGTAATTAAGTGTCCCCGAAAGGGAGCCGCCGCAGACGAGAATGTCGGAGCCGAGCGCCGCGCTTTTGCCCGCGGCGACTTTTATCGGGCTGTCCCCCTCGGGATCAAGCGTTATATCCTCCGCCGGCATGATAAATTCGTCCTTTACCGTGGCGAAGCCCGCGTCGAACGTACCGTTAACCCTGACCGTTTCGCCCGCCCTGTAAAGCTTGCCGTCCGAGAGGAAGTAACCTATGGAATAGTATCTGTTGTTTTCGTCGGACAGCGCGCCGTTTAAGAAGTAACCGTCCGTATCGGGCATTCTTTCGGTATATTCGCCCGAAAGCTCCTCGGTAAAGGTGCGGAGCGGCGTTTTTTCTGGATAGTCTCCGTTTCCGAAGACCGCCCTGTGCGCCGCCTTCTGAAGCGAAAGCTTTATCTCGTCGCAGGTCTCTCCGAGCGCTTCTCTTTTCTGCACCGTTTCGGCGTCGTAAACCGAGTTGATATCCCCGTCGATAAAATAGTATTTCGCGCCGGACGACGGGAGCCCTACGGGCGACTCGCCCGTTATCGCAGAATAAACTGTCGCCGCCGAAAGGTAGGCGCCAAAAGCCGAGGCGCGGTTCGCGAGGTTGAATCCCCTCGTGCTCGTCTTGTCCTCCGCGGTGTCTGACGCCCATCTTTCGGGTCTGAAGAGGACGTTTTTGAGAAGCTCGGCGTCGCCGTTCGCGTATTCTTCAAAAGCGTCGCCTACCGGCGCGACTCTTACGTCGGTTATATATCCGTCGTTTAAGACCGCCGTCTTAACGGCGTTTACGCGCTTATTAATTTCTGCTACGTGCGCCGCGTGGGTGCGCAGGGTCGCGAAGTCTTCCTCAAAGCCTACGGTATGCCCGTAAGGCGCGAGCAGTACAAGGCAGGCGCCGGGGCTGTGCTCGGACAGCGCTTTCGCTATTTTTCTGAAGGAAGCGATCTCGTATTCTCTGTACGTTGTGTTCGTAATGTTTACGTCTCTGCCTATCTGTATCACGGCGTAGTCCACGCCGGGCGTTTCGATATACTTTTTGAAGGTCGGGGACGCAAAATCTATAACGTCGGCGCTGCTTCGGGTGTCGCTCGTAAAAAGCTCGTAAGCGTTATACGTGGAAGCCGTCGTATTGGTATGGGCAACAGTCACAAAGTTCGTATTTACCGGAACGCCGTATTTTTCACCGAGCATTTCGTCGACCGTTTCGTGCACGCGGTAGGAACCTACGGGGAAGCCGCCGAACCAGAGGGTGTTTATCTCTTTTTTCACGCTTTCGACCGTCGCGGGGGCGGAAGACGCCGCAGATACGGCGGAGCCGCGCGTTTCGGTCACCTCGCAGTAATAAGTCTTTGTGAACTCTCTATCCGCCGGCTCAAGCGTTAAGACCTTAGACGTTTCACCCGAAAGCGCCTGCCCGTCTTCATACCACTGATACGCGTATTCCGCGTCCTCGCGCTCGAAGGCTTCTGCGGTAAGTCTGACCTCTTTGTCCGCGAGCGTCTGCGAGACGGGCGATACGGCGAACTTTATTTTATCGTAAAGCTGCGCGGGGACGTTATCACCGTCCAAAACGAACAGCCTGGCGCTGCCGTTTTCGGGGACGGAAAGGGTCATATCGATCGCTTTTAAAGCGTCGCAGTCGCCCGAAAAGAGACGGACGCCCGCTGCCCTTCCCGTATCCGAATACGCGCATAAAACTACCTTTATTTCGCCCGAAAACTCGCCCGAAACGGTCGCGCGGGCGCTGCCGCCACCCGTTTCGAGCAGTATTTCCGCCGCCGCCGCGGACAGCGTGAGCGCCGCGATCAGAATAAAAGCCGTCAAAAGACAAGCGTATACCTTTTTCACTTTAATTCCCTCTTTCAGAAAGCCTGAGTTAATAAATATTTCCCCATAATACTATTATAATTATTGTATCATACTTCCGCGCGTATGTAAATATAAAAGCGCGCGTCCGAAAAACGGACGCGCGCGTTTGCGATCGACAGAGTTTCTTATGCGTTCCAGATCTGATTTGCGACGAGGGGCACGTTGTCCTCGTTGATGATGAACGCCTTGACAAGTACCGCGCCGTCGGGTACGGCGATGCTCGCCGACTTGACCGTCGCCGCGGAGCCGGTCGCGTTCTTTACGGCTACCATCTTCTTCGCTTCGTTGTAAGCGACGATGATGATAGATACGTCGGTCGCGACTTCTCCCGCGCCGGAAAGAGCTACGGTAGCCGTTCCGTCCTCAACGGTGAGGGTCGCTTTGACGTTGCCCCACTGTCCGGTTATATCGTCCTGCGTATCGATCGCAAAGACGAAGCCGGCCATAAGAGAGCAGGTGATGATCGCGCAGAGTAACCATGCTGTTGCCTTTTTCATAGTAGATTCTCTCCTTTATTTAAATTTTATTGATCGTTCCATTCGCCTGTAAGATCGTCTGCAGAGCCGCCCGAGCCGCTTTCAAACCCCTGCGAGGGGCGAAGCAGCGCGAACGCCGGACGGCCGTTTACGGACGCGAGCAGGTCGGAGATAAGATACGCCGAATCGGACGAGGGATGCGCGATGCCGCTCGCGACCGTCTCTTTGACGGCGCCGCCCTCCATATAAGCGAACCGCTGATCGCCGAGATAGACGTAATAGCAGGTATCCGACGCGCCGTCGCCGTTAAGAAGATCGCAGGTGAGCAGTACGTCGCCCGGAATGAGCTGATGCTCTGTAAGCTTTCTGATCCTCATCGGGTAAAGGTCGCCTGTCAGCGATACCTGAGAGCCGCCGATAATGCCGGGCACCAAAAGCTCCCACGCGCCGCCGCCCTCAAAAGAGGTCACCTTGGCGCAGTACCTTTTAAAAGTCTTGCTGTAGCTTACGGCGCTTGCGGGGAAGAAGGTCTGCGCGGCGTCGCCCGAGTCGGGGATCGCGACGTCTTCATATCCCGCCGCGGCGTATATTTTTCTTATCATATCATTTTCGTCGTTCGCCGTCAAATCCGCCGCGCTTATATTTCTGAACGCGTCGGGGTCGGATACGGTATTGCAACAGTAAAGCAAAACGTCGTTTACAGGATAACCGTTCACCGTGCCGGAGACGGTCAGCGTGTCTCCCTCCGCAGCGTCCTCCGACGCTTTGACCTTGAATATCAGCGTCTTCTTTTCGCCGGCTTTAACCGTCACGTTTCCGGGCTGCGCGTCGCCGCCCGCAAAGACAAGACCGCTTGAAAGAGAATTGGAAACGAAAAGCGTCTTTTCCCGCGCGCCGCGGTTTTCGATAAAGGTCGTGACCGTAACTTCCTCGCCGGGTCCGAATCCGCGGCCGGTCGCGTGCGACGAGACTCTTTCAATGAATATATCCGAAAGCGACTCGTGCCTTATGCGCGCGGCGTCTGTAAGGGACGCGTCAACGTCTATCAAGTCTAACGCCCTCGTCAGCGAAAAGCGCGTTTTTGCCTTTGTGCCGTTGTTGTAGAACAGATATCTTGAATCGTTGGGGTCGAAAAGCTTGTCTACGCTCTCGTATCTGATAGTGCCCTCCGGCTCTTCGGCGTCGCGGCGCAGGTCGTAGTTGTAGTCGCCCTGGCTCGTCGTCGAATGGAGGAACATTCCGTCGCCGATATAGAGCATTACGTGACCGTTCGCTTCGGTCCCCGTCGAGATGTCGTCGGAATACCTGTACTGCATGGTGTCGCCCGGCTCGAGCATATTTCTGTACGTTTCGAGGATGGCGTCCTTCTCTTCCTGCGTCTCGTTGCCCGTTATCTGATAGTAGAACAGCCTGCCCGGCTCGTAGTCTATCATCCTTGAAACGTTCGAGCCGTCGTTGAAAGCGTAGTTAAAGGTATCTATATAGACCGTTTTGACGTATACCGCGCAGTCGAGGTAACCGAAGCGCTGCATAGTGGCGTATTCGGGCAGAACGCCGCGGTTGGACCTGTAATTGGTCCTTGAAGCTCTGTCCATATTGAGCTGGTCGTACTGGAAGCGGATATTTCTGTCGTAAAGTGCGAACGCCATAGTCCGAAGCTCGGGCAGACCCGGGCGCGGGGTCAGCGTAAGCCCCGCCGTCTTTATCGCGCGGGTCACGGAGCCGCAGTTAAGAACTATATCGCTTCTCTTTTCGTCTATCGGCAGGATAAGCTCGAAGCTTTTTCCCGTAAGGGTCTTGGTATAGCCCTTGCCCGCCGTGACGGTAAGCGTGCCGCTTGAGGGAAGGGTCACGTTAAGGGGCAGGAAATGCCCGTAACGGTAAGCGATTTCTGTCTGGGACACGCCGTTATACTTGACCTTATAGGTAAGCGTGCCCGAAAGCGAGTCGCCGCAGAGAAGAAGGTCTGAGCCGAGGGACGCGTCTTCCCTTACGGCCGCGGTTATAGCGCCGTCCGTGTACTCGTCGGTCGCGACGTCCTTCGCCGGCATGACGAAGGAATCTTTATACGCGACGCCGTCGATCGACGCCGCGCCTTTTATACGCACCGTCTCGCCCGCTTTGCGGAGTTTTCCGTCAAACAGGTAAGAATTTGCCGAATAGTAGCGGTCTTTGCCCTCCGTCGTGTTGAGGAAGTAGCCATCGTTTTCGGGCTTTCTTTCGGTGTATTCGCCCGATATCTCCTGCGTGAAGGTCCTGGCGGGGGACGCGTCGGGATAGCTCTCGTTGCCGAAGAACGTCCTGTGCGCCGCCTTCTGAAGCGAAAGGCGAAGCTCGTCGCCCGTCTGACCGAGGTACTCCCTTACGCGGACCGTTTCGCTTTCAAAGAAAGAGCCGACGTCGGAATCAATGAAATAATATCTTGAGCCCGGGGTGGTAAGGCCCACGGGGGATTCGCCGGTTATCGCGGCGTATATGGTCGACGCGGCAAGGTAGGCGCCGGGGGCGGACGCACGGTTCGCGAGGTTGTAGCCCATGGTCGTGCTCTTGTCCTCATTGCCTTCGGCGGACCATCTTTCGGGTCTGAACAACGCGTTTTTAAGAAGATCCGCGTCGCCCTGCGCGAACTCCTCAAACGCGGGCCCCGCGGGGGCTATCGTCACGTCGGTTATATATCCGTCGTTTACGATGGCGTTTTTCACAACGTTCGCGCGGCTCATGATAACGTCGACCTGCTCGGCGTGAGAGCGGATGTCGGTCCTCGATTTGAAGTCCTCTTCAAAGCCGACGGTATGGCCGTAGGGCGCGTAAAGAATTATTTTGGCGTCGGGATTGTAGTCGAAGAGCACGCGCGCTATCTTGCGGAAGGACGCCGTTTCTTTCGTCTTCGACGTAGAGGCGTACAAAGAATAATCCCTGCCCACCTGAATAATAACGTAATCGACGCCCGGCGCTTTTAAAGCGTTCTCCAGACTTGTGCTTTTGAATTCTATATTGTCTACGCTCGAAGCCGTATCGCTCGTGAACGCCTCGTAAACGTTGTAGGTATTATAGGTCGTGGTATGCGTGAGGTTGGTCCCCGCAGTTTTGACGGGAACGCCGTATCTTTCCTCAAGCATTTTCGCGACGGTGCCCGTCACTCTGAAGGAGCCGACGGGGCAGCCGCCGAACCAGACGAGGTTTATCTCGTTTTTCCTGTAGGCGACCGCCGCAGAGTCGGAGACCGCCGCAGATACCTTCTTGCCGTTGTCCGCCGTGACCCTGCAGTAATAGGTCTTTTCCTCTTCCTTATGGCGGGGGGCAAGCTCGAGAACTTTGGACGTTTCGCCCGAGAGGGCCTGTCCGTTTTCATACCACTGGTAAGTATAGCTCACGCCGTCGCGCTCGTTTGCCTCGGCGGTAAGGCGGGACGCCTTGTCCGTAACCGTCTGGGAGGCGGGCTGGACGGTAAACTCTACGCCATCAAAAAGCTCCGCCGGGATAAAGCTTTCGTCAAGGACGAAAAGCTTCGCTTCGCCGTTCGCGGGAACGGAAAGCGCCATATTTTCAGCTTTTAAAGCCGCGCAGTCGCCGCGGAACACGCGCGCGTCCGAAAATCTTCCGTTTTCGGTATAGGCGCAGATGACGACCGACGCTTCTCCGTCAAAGCTGCCCGAGACGGAGGCGCGCGCGACGCCGTCCGTGACGTTCAGCGTTATCTCGGCCGCGAAAGCGGACAGCACGAGCGCCGCCGAAAGCGCCAGAACGGTTATAATTATCGCCGATATCTTTTTAATCATTTTCAAACCTTCCGATCTGCGATCGAGTCTGCAAAAACGCCGAAAACGATCCTATTCCCCAATTTACTGTTATTATATTGATTTTATCATATTTTGACTTATATGTAAAGTAAAATCGATATGATTTTTTTCGCAATTTGCACAAAAGCCGGATCGTTTCCGAAAAAGGCGCGCGGGCGGTAAATTACGGCGGGCAAAGGTTATTTCGCCGTAATTTTTAATCCGTCGCCGGCTCTTTTTACCGTGACCTCGGTAACGTTATCTTCGGGCGAGCCTACTATAAGCTTCGCCGCCTCGTCCTCTATCTCTTTTTCGATAAGTCTTCTTAAATTGCGGGCGCCGTATTCGGTCGACTCTCCCTTTTCGGCAAGATATTTCAGGACGTCTTCGTCCCACTTTATCGTAAGGCCGTTTCTTTCCATCTCGTCGCGCAGGTCGGACAGCATAAGGCCCGCTATTTTCACCATATCGTCAAAGGACAGATGCTTAAATGAAATTATCTCGTCTACGCGGTTCAAAAACTCGGGGCGCATTATCTTTTTAAGCGCGCGAAGCGCCTTTTCGCTGTCGCGGTCGCTTTCGTCGCGCCCGAAGCCGACGGCGCCCACCGACTCGTCCGACCCGGCGTTTGAGGTCATTATGATTATCGCGTTTTCAAAGGATACGGTCCTGCCCTGCGCGTCGGTTATCCTGCCGTCGTCGAGTATCTGCAGGAGCATATTAAGAACGTCCTTATGCGCCTTTTCTATCTCGTCGAAAAGGACGACCGAATAGGGCCTGCGGCGCAGTTTTTCGGTAAGCTGCCCCGCCTCGTCGTAGCCGACGTAGCCCGGAGGCGCGCCTATAAGCTTGGAGACGCTGTGCGGCTCCATATACTCGCTCATATCGAGGCGGATAAGCGCGTCTTCCGCGGAGAAAAGCTCGGAGGCGAGCCGTTTTACGAGCTCGGTCTTTCCGACGCCCGTCGGCCCCGCGAAAATAAACGATATGGGCTTTCTTTTGTCCGAAAGTCCCGCCCTTCTGCGCCTTATGGCGGAAGCGACGGCGTCGCACGCCCCGTCCTGGCCGATTATGCGCGCCTTTAGTCTGTCGGCGAGCGAATTTATCCTCTGATACTCGTCTTCCTTTATGCGGCTCGCGGGGATCTTTGTCCACACCTCGATAACTCCCGCGAGGTCCTCTATGGAAAGCTCGGGTGCGGGCTGCTTTCCTATTTCTTCGAGCCGTCTTTCTATCTGCAGTATGCGGCTTTTGTTTTCGGCCAGCCTTGCGAATTTATCGTCGCTGTCCTCGCCGGCTTCGATCGCGTCCGAAAGCGCCTTTTTCTCTTCAAGCTCGCCTTTGAGTATCTGCTTTTCGGCAATATACGGCGTTTTGAGGTTTAAAGCCGAGCACGCCTCGTCCAAAAGGTCTATCGCCTTGTCGGGCATAAAGCGGTCGTTTATATATCTGTCGGCAAGGTATACCGCCTTAGCCGCGACGGCGTCGGGCACCGACACCTCGTGGTAGTTTTCGTAATAGTTCTTTATCCCTTTAAGTATCTCGACCGTTTCGGGGATAGTAGGCTCTGTCACCGTGACCGGCTGAAAACGCCGCTCGAGCGCCGAATCCTTCTCGATGTATTTTCTGTATTCCTTGAAGGTGGTCGCGCCTATGACCTGTATCTCGCCGCGTGAAAGCGCGGGCTTAAGTATATTCGCGGCGTTCATGCCGCCCTCGGCGTCGCCCGTCGCGACGAGCGTATGCACCTCGTCAATTACGAGGATGATATTGCCGAGCGCCTTGACCTCTTCAATAAGCTTTTTGACCCTTTGCTCGAACTGCCCTCTGAACTGGGTGCCCGCGACGAGCGCCGACATATCGAGTAGCCATACCTCTTTATCAAGAAGGCGCTGGGGCACGTTTTTCTCAACTATCCTTTTCGCGAAGCCCTCGGCTACGGCGGTTTTACCGACGCCCGGCTCGCCTATTAAGCAGGGGTTGTTTTTCTGCCTGCGGTTAAGGATCTGTATTACCCTTTGTATCTCGCTCTCGCGCCCTACGAGCTTATCCACCTTTCCCTCGCGCGCCCTGGCGGTAAGGTCGGTCGCGAAAGCCGAAAGCGCCTGCTTTTTGTTCTTTTCCTTTTTATCCTTTTTATCCGCGTCGCGCGTTTCCGCCTCGCGGTTTTCGGGGCGGTTGAAAATGTTGAAAATGGACAGGGCGGGAGCGTGCGAGTTTTCTATCTGGTCGTTTTCGACCGGCGAAAGCATGCCCTTTAAGGTATCAGGATCCAAAAGCTCCATCGCCGCGCCGTTCTCAAGCGCCTCGCGCAGGTCCTGAGGGGTTATCCCCATATTCTTTATAAGTCCGGCGAAGGGCTGTATATTCAGCTCCGCCGCGCAGGCGGCGCAAAGCCCCTCGCGCGTTTTATTGCCTTCCTTATCCATTTTTGTCACAAAGACTATCGCGGGACCTTTCCCGCATCTTCCACAGGGTTCAAATTTCATTTTTATTCTCCTTGATAAACGTAAACGCCTTTATTCGTAAACCTTTCCGCGTTTACCGGAAAGTTTTCAGCACAAATCCGCCTATGAGCGAACCGCTGACCGTCTCTATACTTAAGACCCCGCCCGTTTCGGGGGCGAAGGTGCGGACGCCCCAGCAGAGGGCGACAACTATAACGCACCCCGATATGATCCCGAGGATGACGCCCGCCGCGCGGTTGACCGTTTTTATAACGGGGATGTTGCCCGAAAGTATCCTGCACAGAAGCAGCACGAGAAGCCTTACGACGATATAAAGTATTATGAAGGTGACGATAGGCGCGATTATATTCGCCGCGCTTTCGGCAAGCTTCTGAACAAAAGCGCCGTCCGAATACTTCGCGACGAACTCTTCCATGCCGCCCGACATATTTTGAAGCACGTTCGCGACGGTGTTTGAAATAAAAGACGGAAGACCCGCTTTTAAAAGCCCGTCGCGAAGAGATGTTATTCCCTGCGCCGCGCCGCCCGCCGCTTTCGCGAACGCCGACTGGGTAGAGGTCTTTGAAAAAAGCTTGAAAAGCCACGGCGTTAAGGGCTTCGCGGCGTAAACCGAAAGAGAGGGCGTAAACGCCTTTGCCGCGATGAAGCCGACTACCGTGCCGAGTATGCCGGACACCGACCTGAAAAACCCGCGGCGCGCGCCTATTACGGCGGCGACTATGATGATCGCGGCGAATACCGCGTCGACTATCAAAGAATTACTCACTGATATCTATCCTTTCTATCCTGTCGCCGAAGCTTACTATCGGCGCGCCGTCCGGAGAGAGCAGAACGCGCTTTCCGCCCGTGACGTTCACGCTTTTCGTTTCGCCGTCGGCAAAGACCGTTACCCCGACGTCGGTCAAAAGAGCCGAACGCCCGCCGGAGTACGCCGCGCCGAGAACGGTACCCGAAACGCGCTCTTCTCTTTTCTTTTCAAGTTTTTCGTTAAATACGGCAAGAACAAAGCCGGTATCTTCCTTTGAAACAGTCTGGCATTCGACGCCGCTCCTCGCAACGTACAATACGTCCCCGACGTCCGAAGAAACTACCTGCTCGCCCTTTTCGTCAAGCTTTATTATCTCACTGCCGCAGATGAAAATAAGGTCGTTTTTTTCAAAAAACATATCGTAAACGCTGCCGTCGACCTTTTTCGAGTATATCTGCTCGCCCTTCTGCGCGTCTATGCACTTTATATAAAGCCCGTCCTCCGCGAAGCATAGCGCGGCGAACCTTTCCGCCTTAGAAGATACAGCCGACGCGGCTATATAATCCTTAGCCGTCTCCCAGCTGCACTTTTCCCTGTTTTTCGCGTCGTAAACGGTGACCGCCGAGCGGTAACCTACGGGATTCGTCACGAGCGCGTATTCGCCGCCCGGGGCGAGCGACGCGGAAATAACGGTCCCGTTCGCCTTTCCGTGATAGAGGACGGCGTAGCTCGTCGCGACCGTGTACTCTTCGCCGTCGGTGTCGTAAAGGATCGCTTTGTCGCCGCAGACCTCCATACGGGGCGCGCGGTATTTGATCTGCGCTTTAAGCCCCGCTCTGCCCTTGCCCGTAATAAAGTAGAAAAAGTCGCTCTGTATTACGGCAAGCCCGGGTCCCAAAGCGTCGTACTCAAAAGAGAGTCCCGCGTCGGGCGTATAGCTTTCAAAAAAGACGTCGTCCTTTTGAGAGGCGCGTATTTTCGCGTAAAGATTCTGCGCCGAATTTACGTTTATCTCGTCGTAAAAGGTGAATATGGCGGCGACGAAGATCGCGAGAAGCAGAAAGAGCGACACCGAGCGGATAGTTCTGACGTATAATAATCTGTTGTCCTGTCTTATTTCAGACACTTTTTCCACCGTCAAGTCCCTCCGTTCCGTAGTATAACGCCGTCATGTAAAGTCCCTGCGGCGGGGCGCAGGGTCCCGCCTCTTTTCTGTCGCAGGAGAAAAGTATTCGTTCCACGTCCCGCGGCTCAAACTTTGAAAGCCCGACGTAAATAAGCGTTCCCGCTATATTTCTGACCATGTTGTAAAGAAAACCGTCCGCCGAGGTTTTTATCCTGATAACGTCGCCGTCCTGAGATACGCCGCATGTGTAAAGCGTGCGTACCGTCGTTTTGACGTTCGACCCCTCGCACCGGAAGGCGCTGAAATCGTGCTCGCCCAGAAGATAAGCCGCGCCCGCCGCCATTCTTTCGGTATCGAGCCGCCGTTTGACGTAGGACGCGTATCCGAGCTTAAGCGGGTCCGGAAACGCGCCGTTGTCGATAATATAAGTGTATTCCTTTTTCTTGCAGGAAAAGCGCGCGTCAAAGTCGTCGGGCACGCTTATCGTCCGTCTGACCACGACCGAGGGGGGCAGATGCGCGTTTAAAGCGAAGGGCAGTTTTTCA
>JAFSVO010000161.1 GCA_017444965.1 Clostridia bacterium
AAAAGCGTCTGCCGATCTGCGACATAAAAACTCCTGCCTTTTACGGCAGGAGAAATACTTTTTTTAAAAGCACTCTTTTATCGCTTCGATTATAACGCTCTGCTCTTCCGGGGTCATTTTGTTGTCGCTCGGCAGGCACAGCCCGCGTTTAAATATATCGGCGCCGACGTCGTAGAATACACTTTTTTCAACGCAGGCGTCTGTTATCTCCCTTCCGGAGCCGCAAGCGGCAACAAAGGGCGCGCGGGAATAAATCGGCTGTAAATGCATTGGCTTCCATATCGGTCTGCCCTCCGCGTTTATTGCGGACAAAGCGTCAAGTATATGCGCCGGGCAGGTCTTGCCTTTTTCTTTTGTATAACGCGTTTTTAAAGCGTACGTTTCCGTGCGGCAGAGCGCGTTTTTATCTATTATCGCGCATGAGAGCCAGAAATTCGGCTCGCTTATTTCCGCGTCAAACGGATTCATTGAAAGAGGAAGTCCCGAAAAACCTTTTTTATATCTTTCGTATATCGCCTTTTTCTGCGCGATATGCTCTTCAAGATACGGTATCTGTCCTCTGACGACGCCTGCTATGATATTGCTCATCCTGTAATTATAGCCGAGCTCCTCGTGCTGATACCAGGGCGCAGCCTCCCGGCTCTGTGTAGACCACTTTTTGACCTTTTCACAGTCTTCCCTCAAATCGGTAAGAAGCATACCGCCGCTTGAGCCGGTGATTATCTTGTTGCCGTTGAAGCTTATTGCCGAAACGTCGCCGAAAGTACCCGTCTGCGCGCCCTTATAGGACGCGCCCAAAGATTCAGCCGCGTCTTCGATAAGAAGCGCGCCGTGTTCTTTGCATATCTTTACTATCCCGTCGATTTTTGCGGGCGTGCCGTAAAGATGCGCAAGCACGACGAGCCGCGTTTCGGGATAAAGCTCAAAAGCCTTTGAAAGCGCTGCGGGATTCATATTCCACGTTTCATATTCAGTATCGATAAAAACCGGCTCGCCGCCCTCGTAAACCACGGGGTTTACTGTCGCGGCAAAGGTCATATCGCTGCAGAAGACCTTTTTGCCTTCAAGGGCGCCGTGCCCCGGCGCCGGTCTTCCGTAAAGCTTTTCACCGCAAAGCTTTACCGCCATATGAAGCGCCGCCGTACCGCAGGAAAGCCCCGCCGCAAACTTTCTTCCTATCTTCGCGGCTATCCTTTTTTCGACTTCGTTAATGTTCTCTCCTACGGTAGATACCCAGTTGGTCTTTATTGCCTCGTCCGTATATTTCTGTTCTTCCCCGTGCATGGTAGGCGAAGAAAGCCATATTCTCTTTTCAAACGGCTTTATGCTCATACAACGCTTTTCATCTCCTTCGAATCGTCGGCGCAGGCGTTTGCCTCCTCGGGCGCCATATAGGTAGGAACTGCCTGCTTTAACGCCTCTTTTACCTTTTCGTCGTCGCCCGTTTCAACGGCAGCGGTCAGGATCGCGAGCTTTTGCCTGAGGTCATTATATTCCAAAGGCTCGTCCTTTTCAATGAAAATAAGGTCGTTGTCGGTCTTTTTCAGCTCGTCGCTTTTTATAAGGAGCTCTTCGTAAAGCTTTTCTCCGGGACGCAGTCCTGTTTCAATTATATCTATATCGTTATACGGTCTGAGACCGCTCAAAGATATTATGTTTTCGGCAAGCTCTATTATTCTTACGGGTTTTCCCATATCGAGCACGAAAAGCTCTCCGTTTTTCGCCATAGCGCCCGACTGCATAACGAGCTGAGACGCTTCGGGGATGGTCATAAAATATCTGATTATACGCTTATCGGTGACTGTGACGGGACCGCCGTTGGCTATCTGTTTTTTGAAAAGCGGGATGACTGAGCCCGCCGAGCCGAGCACGTTTCCGAACCTTGTCGCAGAAAAGACGGTTCCCGAGCTTACCGCGCCGTGCGCCATAACTATCATTTCGCACATCCTTTTTGTGGCGCCCATAACGTTCGTGGGATTTACGGCTTTGTCGGTCGATACCATGATATACCTTTCAACGCCGTACTCTTCCGAAAGCTCTACCGTATTAAGCGTCCCGAAAACGTTGTTTTTTACCGCCTCGGCGCAGTTATGCTCCATTAAAGGAACGTGTTTATGCGCCGCGGCGTTAAAAACTATCCGGGGACGGTATCTTTCAAAAACTCTTGCAAGCGCTTCCCTGTCGGTAACGGACAGTATCTCTATCCTTACGTCGAGTTCGTCTTTATAGGTTATATAAAGCTCCTGCTTAATATCATAAGCGCCGTTTTCATAAACGTCGAGAATGATTATCATTTCTGGCGCCGCTTTTGCTAACTGTCTGCACAACTCCGAGCCGATAGACCCGCCGCCGCCCGTAATAAGGATGACCTTTCCTCTGTATTTTTCATATATTCCGTCGTCGTTTAAGATTATCTGTTTTCTGAAAAGAAGCTCTTCTATATCGAAATCTCTGACGACGCGGCTGCCGTCGCCCGCCATTTTCGAAAGCGGGTAATCGTATATTTTCAGCTTACATCCGAAGCTGCCGAACTTCCGGTAAAGCGCTTTTCTTTTTTCGCTTGACGCCTGAGGTATTGCAAAAACGATTTCCTGAATCGAATAATCATTGACCGTCGCATAGTTGAACTCTTCCTCGGAGACAACAGGGACGCCGTAAATGACCTTGCCTATCTTGCTTTTATCAACGTCTACAAAAATCCTCGGTTTATATGGCGCCGAGGGCTTGTTTAAAAGCTCTTCAGCAAATGCCGTACCCGTCTGGCCCGCGCCGATTATGGCAATTTGCTTTCCTTCGGAACATGCGCCGACTTCGCTTTCTGCGATTTTACCGGCAAATATCCTTAATAAGAATGTATAAAATCTGCCGGAACGTGTCGTTTCGTTTGCCGATTTGAAAACGAACCTGTACATCATCCTCATGGCGAGCGTCGCTAACAAATCGAGCGCAAAAAGAGAAAAGCTCCTGGTCAAAGAGATCTTTCCGACCGGCAGCAAAAGCTCTGCCGAATAAAAAAAGACAAACGCGGCGGCGTCGGACATCAACAGCTTGATATAACACCAAATACCGCCGTAACGCCATATTTGCCGGTATATCCCGAACGATAATCGCGAGATAAGAAGACACAGCTCGGCAAAAATAAAGAAAAAGACGACTTCGTCAAAAGAGAGCTGTCTTTCGCCCGAGTAAAAGTACAAAAGCAAAACGCAGACTCCGAATAGTATGATAAGGTCGTAAAGAAGCAAAGCGGGATTTATTCTGTATGAGCGTTTTTTTACGGCTTTTACTATTTTTTCGGCACGCTCTCTCATTACATCACCTCTTACAAAGAAGTTTGTAAATTGATGATAGCATACACGATTAGTTTTTGTCAATAAAAATAAATTAATGCTTTTTTTGAGCATTTTTGTAAAGGAAAGAGAATCATATTATTACAACAGAAGAGCGGATATAGCGAAAGAAGCCTGATTTGCTAAACAAATCAAGCTTCTTTCATGGTGCGGCCGACGAGACTTGAACTC
>JAFSVO010000162.1 GCA_017444965.1 Clostridia bacterium
CCCCGTCCTGCCGAGGAAGCGAGAATACTTACCGTATTTTTGTGCCCTTGCGTCTTTTGGCGCGAGGGCACTTTTACTTACACACGGAGGTGAAACAAATGCCTAACGAAAAGGTGTTGTCGGAAAAGAAAGCCGTCGTCGCCGCCCTTACCGAAAAGATGAAGAATGCCTCATCGGGCATCCTGGTCGATTATAAGGGGATCACGGTCGACGAAGACACCAAACTTCGTGCGGAGCTTCGCAAGAACGGCGTCGATTACAGCGTCGTAAAGAACACGTTCCTCCGTTTTGCTGCCGACGAACTCGGTTATTCCGAGCTTGACGAGCATCTTAACGGCACGACGGCTCTTGCTCTCGGCATGGAGGATCCCATCGCCCCGACCAAATTCCTCTGCGACTTTGCCGCGAAAAAGGAAAAGGACGGGATATTCACCGTAAAGGGCGGTTTTATGGAGGGTAAGTTCGTGTCGGCGGACGAGATAAAGAAGATCTCGAAACTCGGCTCGAAGAACACCCTGGTCGCGACCGTTCTCGGCACGATGAACGCGCCTATAGCGGCGTTTGCCCGCGTTATCAACGCGATAGCCGAAAAGCAGGGCGCGCCCGCAGCGGCAGAAACGACTGCCGAATGATCTTACAAAAATAAGAAATTGGAGGAAATCAAAATGGCATCCGAAAAAGTAACGAAAGTCATCGACGAAGTCAAAGAACTTACCGTTTTAGAGCTTTCAGAGCTCGTCAAGGCTCTTGAAGAAGAGTTCGGCGTTTCCGCGGCGGCGCCCGTAGCGGTCGCGGCAGGCGGCGCGGCTCCCGCGGCTGCGGCAGCCGAAGAGAAGACCGAGTTCACCCCCGTTCTCGCCGAAGTCGGCGCGAACAAGATAGCCGTTATCAAGGTAGTCCGCGAGATCACCGGTCTCGGCCTCAAAGAGGCGAAGGACCTCGTAGACGGCGCTCCGAAGCCGGTCAAAGAGAACGTCTCGAAGGACGAGTGCGAATCCATAAAGGCCAAGCTCGAAGAAGCGGGCGCGAAAGTCGAAGTAAAGTAATTTACGCTGACAGGATAAAACAGTCCCGCGGGGTTTCCCCGCGGGACTGTTTTTACTGAAGAATTAAGACTGAAGACTTAAAAATGAATAATGAAGGTATGCGCCGTAGGCGCATCTAATAAATAAAGCGCGGCGAAGCCGCGCACCGAAATTATTATTTCTTAAGTCTTAAGTATTCATTATTCATTAACTTAAGAAGGTATGCGGCGAAGCCGCATCTAATAAATAGGCGCGCTTGCGCGCACCGAAATTACTGAAGACTTAAGACTGAAGACTTAAAAATGAATAATGAAGGTATGCGCCCGCAGGGCGCATCTATCAAAGCTTGTTTACAAGACTGTGGTCTTCGCGTATAAGGAACATAAGCTTTTTCGCCGTGGGGGAGGGATTGGCTTTGCCGCATTCCCACGCTTCGACGGTCCTGCACAATGTCAAGGGGACGGTTCTCTTGACAACTTATGCTTTCAATACGACGCCTCTGTTGATCCCCGTCAGACGCTCGATCTGCCTAACAGACAGACCTTCTTCTTTGAGTTTTCGTAAAGCCGCGTCCCGTTCTTCTTTGCCCATCTTTTGAAGCTGCGTCCCGGATCTCAGTTTCAGCACCGTTCTGATAATCTCCTGTCCCTGCACGTCCGAAACACGTTCCTTTCGGTCATCGTCCATAAAGTGTCCTTCGTCCGCACTCTCGCTGAATGTCAAAAAAGCTTCCTTTCCGCCTACGATGTCGAGAACAATAGCAGGTTTTACTATGGTCGCTCGCTCTGCATACTCACGCCAACTGCTCCAAGCATATTCCTCGCGCCGACAAATACCTGCTTTTTGTGGATTGTTGTGGATGTATCGCACCGTTGCAAGCAGTTGTTTGTCATCCTTGATTGCTTCGCTCCGATATCGCTCCTGAAACAGATGCCCGGTCCGACCGTATTTTTCGTTATAGTAGTACGCATAGCTGCAGCAGATCCGCTTCATAATCCGGTCCAGACCGGTTTCCGCATGCACCAACAGATGAAAATGATTCTCCATCAGACAGTAGCAAATCAGTTCAAAGTGTTCTTCTTCCGTATACCGTCTCAGCGTATCAATAAACCGTTGGTTGTCATCCCCATCCTCGAACAAAATCTGCTTGCCGATTCCTCTGTTGAACACATGATAATATCCGCTCTCGCTTAAAACCCTCGCCTGTCTCGGCATTTTCATCACCTCTCAGGCATTATATCAGATCTTTCAAATGTTGTCAACAGAACCGTCCCCTTGACAATGCATTTATATGTAGACTTTTTGTCTGATATAAGCTATAATTAATAAAAACACTTTAATGGTGTAGTAATTTCACCGTTGATCATCGGACGGTAATGTATGGAACTGCTTAAACTTATAAATTTTATCATAACGATCATATTCATGGTCTGCTATTCATACCAGTTCGTCTATATTCCGATAGTCATTTTCTTCAAAGACCGGAAAGAGAAAAAGGTAAAAGCGGCGAGGGGAGAAATTACTCTTCACGATTACGCCGTGCTTATCTGCGCCAGAAACGAACAGGCGGTCATAGGCGACCTTCTCGACAGTTTCGCGGAGCAGACCTATCCCAAAGAGCGCCTTCATATTTTCGTAATGGCAGATAACTGCACTGACGGGACCGCCGAAAAGGCGCGTTTACACGGCGCGACGGTTTATGAGCGTAAAAACGACGAGCTTATCGGAAAGGGATACGCCTTAAACGAACTTTTGTCGCATATAAACCGCGATTATCCCGAAAAATTTGACGGATTTTTCATCTTTGACGCCGACAATATATTAAAAGAAGATTTTATCGAGCGGATGAATGAAAGCTTCTGCGACGGCAACAAGGTAATAACGAGTTACCGAAACAGTAAAAACTACGGCTCAAGCTGGGTGTCCGCCGGTATCGGACTTTGGTTCTTAAGAGAGTCGCGATATCTCAACAACGCGCGTTATATTCTGGGCGCAAGCTGCGCCGTTTCCGGGACAGGCTTCCTTTTCAGCCGCGAAGTGCTTGAAGAAAACGGCGGATGGCCTTTCCATCAGCTTACCGAAGACATAGAATTTTCCATCGAATATATCACGAGGGGCAAAAAGATCGCCTTCTGCACCGACGCGGTGTTATACGACGAGCAACCCGTCAAATTCAGCCAGTCGTGGCGTCAGCGTTTGCGCTGGTCGAAAGGATATCTTCAGGTGCTCGGGAAATATTCCGGCAGGCTTATAAAAGGCATCTTCAAGGGTGATTTCTCCTGCTTTGACGTCCTTATGAACATAGCCCCCGCCTATTCTCTCAGTATCGTTTCGATCGTCTGCAACGCCGTTTTCACCGTTTTTGGTCTGATAAACGGCGGCGATCCGATGGACGCGCTTGTTTCAATGATCAGTTTGCTGCTAAGCGGTTACGGCGTCGCATTCGTCGTCGGTCTGGTGACCGTCATAACCGAGTGGAAGATGATAAGGACGTCGACTGTCAAAAAGATCCTTTCGGTCATTACTTTCCCGATATTTATGCTGTCCTTTATACCGGTAGCCGTCACGGCGCTCTTTGCGAAAGTCACGTGGAAGCCGATAGAGCATACGATGACCCTCGAGAAGCTCCGCGAGGAAGAAACAGGAAAATAATTTACCGTTCTTTTTTGCGCTGAAAAACGCGCCCGTCCGTTCGTATTTTTATGATCATAAACGTCTTAAAGCGAAATAAAGGCTTTGCCGTCTGTCTTTTACGGCAAAGCCTGTCTTTTTTTTAATTATCCCTCTTAAGCCCGGGACAAAGGAAAAAGGTCCTTTACCGCCTTAAAGCCGTATGCGCCGTCGGCTTTTTCCGCGGCGGCGCCCGTAGCGGTCGCGAAGGTCGAAGTAAAGTAATTTACGCTGACAGGATAAAATAGTCCCGCG
>JAFSVO010000163.1 GCA_017444965.1 Clostridia bacterium
AAAAATGAATAATTAAGGTGCGCGCTTTCGCGCGCCCTATTAATTAAATGCGCCTGCGGCGCATACCTTAGTTGTTCGCATACGCGAACACATCGTTTTTCGGCGAAAGACGAAAACATCGTTGCGAAGCACATCGTTTTTCACGAAGTGAAAACATCGTTTAAAAAGGCGTCCGCTAAAAGCGAACGCCTTTTTAACCTTAAAACACGGGCGACCAGCTGCCGCCGCCTTCCTCGACGAGTCCGCCGCCGCCCGACGGACGCGAGTATTCCGCTTTCGCCGCGACCGGCACGTTGTCTGCGTCGAGCGCGAAAAGCCGTATATCCGTGCTGCCCGCGGGTATATCCATAGCGGCGTTCGCCGTAAGCTTCTTTATCCCCGTTATTTTGCCGTTTTCATCCATAAACTGCGCGAAGACCGTCACGCCCTCGGGTATAGTCTTGACCGTGACCGCCGTTTTGGTTACCTCGCAGTCCCACTCAAAGCTTACGACCACCTTTATCATAAGATAGGTCGATTTGCCGCCGTAATATATCGTCAGCGTGCGAGTACCTAACGTATCGGTCGAAAAGCCGGTCACGCCCTCGGCGTCGGTCAGCGGTATGTCCTCTTCAATATCGTTGTCGTAAACAAGGGTCAGCACGCCGCCCGCAAGATCGAGCGAGTCGCCCTGCCTGTACTCGGTCTTCGTCGGGGGAGTTTTGACCGAGATCGACTTGAGCGTCCGCGCCGTGACTGTCACGTCAAAGGTCGCGGTCGCATCGTTCACTTTAACGGTGACCGTCCGGTCGCCCGTCTGCGTACTGTCGAAGCCGACTATCATTTCGGCGGTCATTTCTATATCCGCTTCCGTCCCGTTGTCGTAGACCGCGTGAAGCGCGCCGCCCGCGGGGTCGAAGCTTTCGCCCTGAACGTAGGTAAGCTTGTCGGGAAGCGAGGTTATCGTTATCGACATCGCGGATCTCGCGACTATCGTCACGTTGAAGGTCGCCGTCTTGCCCTGATACGTCGCGGTCAGCGTGATGACGCCCGCCGTTCCGTTATCGAAGCCGGATATCATCTCGTTCGTCATCGCTGTCTCTTCGCTCGTGTCGTTGTCGTAGTAAAGGGTTATCACGCCGCCGGTCGGGTCGAATTCCTCTACGCCCTCAAGATAACGCGTTTTCGCGGGCATCGCGGTCACACCGACGCGAGAGAGCGACCTTGCCATGACGTTCACTTTAAAGGTCGCGGTGTCGCCGAGGTAGGTGACCGTTACCGTCTGCGCGCCCGGGACCGTGTTGTCGAAGCCGGATACCATATCCTCCGTCACGGGGAATTTGGTCGGGACGCCCTCCCTCGGTACGAGCCAGATGAAGGCGCCGGTAAGGTCGAGCTCGTCCTTCCCCTCGAGGTAGAAGATCTTTACGGGGAGGGAGGCAAGCTCTATCATATCGGTCTCACTGCCCGAGACCTTGACGTCGAAGGTCGTCTCGCAGCCGCCGTAGGTGACCGAGACCGCCTTCATGCCGCCCGACTGCGTGTCGGGACCCGTGCAGACGAAGCCCTCGGAAAGGGTCTCTTCCGCGCCGTTGTTGTACGTCACGGTGACGGTAAGCCCGCTGTGGTCGGGCTCGTCGTAAAGGAAGTATTTGACCTTCGCGGGAAGGGTGTTGACGGCAATAGATACGGGCTCGACCGCCTTGACGGTGATCTCGAAGCTCGCCGTCTTGCCTTCATAGGTCACGGTGACCGTTTTTAAGCCGGGCACGGAGGTGTCGACCGCGCATTCAAAGCCGCCCTCGATCGTTTGCGTCGTCTCGTCGTCGTAGACGGCCGTCAGCGTAAGCCCCGTATAGTCGGGCGTATCGCCCGCGAAGCACTCGGTTTTGGATGGAAGTGTATTGACCGAGACGGACGTTAGTGCGGGCGCGCCGCTTCCGGTGTAATGGATCGGCGCGCCGAAAAGCTCGTCGTTGCCGGTGGCGGCTATCTCTATCTGCGACCACTGCGCCTCCGTCCCGCCGTAGTACACGTTAAGCCCGGGGCAGCCGCAGAAAGCAGCTTCCCCTATGCACGTCACGCTTGCGGGAATGGTCACGGCCGTAAGACCGCCGCAGCCGGAAAACGTTTCACGCGGTATACTCACGACGCCGTCGGGTAAGCTCACGCTTTTGAGACCGCCGCAGCCGGAAAACAAGCCTTCGCCGACGCTTTGAAGGCTTGCGGGCAGGCTCACGCTTTCAAGACAGGAGCAGTGGATAAACGCCTCGTCCTCTATTCCCGTGACGCCTTCGGGGATAATTATGCTTTGAAGAGCGGAGCAGTACCGGAAGGCGGACTTTCCTATGTTCGCAACGCCGGGAGCAATAGTCACGCTTTTAAGAGCGATGCAGGAATCGAACGCCCCTTCTCCTATGCTCCGAACGCTTCCCGGGACGGTTACCGCTTCAAGCGACATACAGCCGCTGAACGCGTAGCCGTCTATTTCCGCGACGCCTTCCGCGATAGTAATGTTTTTAAGCAGCATACAGTCCTCGAACGCAGCGCCCCCTATGCCCGTCACGCTTGCGGGAATGCTTACGCTTGTAAGAGCCGCGCACCCGGCGAACGCCTTACATCCTATCCGCAAGACGCCGTCTTTTATATCGACGGTCGTTATGGCGTCCGAATAACTGACCCAAGGGGCGTCAGCCTGAAGATAAGTGTCCATAGCCGCCGTTCCCGTGACGGTAAGCGTGCCCGTTTCCGTGTCAAACTCCCACTTTACCGTGTCCGAGCCGTTAATACCGCAGTTGCCCGAATAGGTCTCGGCAAAAACGCTTATACACAAAAGCGCCGCGAGCAGAGTTATAAGAAACAGTACGGTAAATATCTTTTTACTCAAAGTCTTCTACCCCCTTAAATCGCGAAGATAGGTCATTAAATTAATTATATATATTTTTGTGAGAAAAGTCAATGAAACGAAACAAGATAATGCGGAATGCGGAACGAGGAATTGGAATGAATGCACCCCTGCGGGGTGAGGATATACAGCCCTTCGGGGTGATGACATACAAGCCTGCGGCTTGATTACATGCAGCCTTTCGGCTGATTACATACGCAGCAAAGCTGCGATTACATGCAACGCTGCGCGTTGATTTCACAAGGTGCGCGGCGGCGCTTCGCGCAGTGAAATCTTTTGCCGCGGAAGTCGGCAAAAGGTGAAATCGCTTTCGCGGTGAAATCGCCTGCGGCGGTGAAATCGTGAACCGCGTTCACGGTTTAGGTATGCGCCTGCGGCGCGTTTATCAATAGATGCGGCTTCGCCGCATACCTTAATGAACGCGAAGCGTTCAATTCATGAAAACTGCAGGTTTTCAATTCATGACGAGGTCAATTCACGAAAAGCCCTTCGGCTTTTCAATTCATTTTAAAAGGCGCAAGCCTTTTAAACGTTACCTCACCGAGCTTTGAAACGCCACGGCCTTGCCCAGGATAAACACCTTTTTATTGTCCTTTTTCCTCAGCACGATAGGCGCGTAGGCGGGGTTTTCCGCGACGAGTGTCAGGGTATCGGCGGTTTTATATACGCGCTTTAACGTCGCCTCGTCCTCTATCACGACTGCGGCGATCTCGCCGTTTTCAACGCTTTCCTGCTTCTTTATGAAGACGACGTCGCCGTCGAGTATCCGCGCGCCCGTCATGCTGTCGCCCCGAGCTCTGAGCGCGAAATCGGCGTGAAGCGACGGGGCGGAGGCGACGTACCCGCAAAAGTCGTTTTCGGCAAAGACCGGCACGCCGCACGCGATCGCCCCGAGCATGGGCACCAGCGCCCCCTCGGCTTTCCCCGCGGCGTTTTCGCCCCAGCCCATAAGATATTCGGGCGTCGTGTCAAGCGCCTTCGCCAGAAGAGCCATTTTGTCCTGCCGGATATTCCTTATAAGCCCCGCCTCCCACTTGCGGACGGTGCTGCGCCCAACGCGCGCCTTCTGCGCCACCTGTTCGAGCGTAAGCCCGCGCTCGCGCCGAAGCTCGCGTATCCTTTCGGATGTAACGTTCATAAATACACTCCCTTATTTTGAAACGCTGCGCGTTTCAAAGAATCGCCCGAACGGATCACGGAAACGCAAAGCGTTTCCAAACAGAGAATAACACAGCCGTGTCCTGAAAGCAACAGTTTTTGTAAAAATTTTTTAAAAAAGTGTCTTTAAAGACATTTTTCGCCTTGACACGGAGGGCAAAAAGTGGTATGGTTTTTGTGTCCTAAAAGACACAAGACGGCGAGCCCCGACCGAGTAAGTGTCTTATGCGACACAAAGGGGACATCTCACGGATCCCCGGGAATTTTAAAAGGAGAGAGATATGCTTATTTGCAAAGATTGCGGCGAAAGCTTTTCTGAAGATGACGCCGGAAGCGTTTACGACGACAGAGGATACTGCGGCAGCGCGCGGGCGTATGAGGAAATTTGCGTCTGCCCCGCCTGCGGCTGCGACGATATCGGGGACGCTGCCTTCTGCGAGCTGTGCGAGGAATGGAAAGAGGCGGACTTAGTCGAGGATGGCGTCTGCGAAGAGTGCAGAAAAAAGACCAAGATAGAGTTCGACCGGCTTCTGACCGGCGTCTTTTCGCCCCTGCAGATCCGCGCCCTGCGGCAGATCGAGGAAGAAAATGGCGTTCTGTGATGAGACACAGAACGCCGTGAAATACGGCGCGCAAATGTGCGCGCCGTGTGAAATACGCCTGCGGCGCGTGAAATACCGCGCTTTCGCACGGCGTGAAATACAAGCCTTCGGCTTGCGTTAACGTATGCGGCGAAGCCGCATGATCAATAAACGCCCCTGCGGGGCTACACCTCATCCGTCAGCCTTGCTGACACCTTCTCCTCAAGGAGAAGGCTATGCGCGCTGCGCGCGTAAACAGGATATCAAAGAAAGGACACAATAATCATGAGCAAAGACGTTTACTATTTTTCACACGACTGCAACGCGAGGTACGACCCGAAAATACTCGCGCTCCGTTCCGTCTACGGCGTAAAGGGATACGGGCTCTTTTTCATACTTCTCGAGATCATGCGCGGGGAAGAGGGATATAAGATCCGGTGCGACGACCTGTTTTATACCTCCCTTTCAATGCAGACCTGCGAGGACGCCGCGACCTTAAAGGCCATAACGGAAGACTGCGTCAACAAATTCGGGCTTTTTAAAACCGACGGCGAATACATCTGGTCCGAGTCTTTTTTGAGAAGAATGGAAAAGATGGAGGAATTCAGAGACAGGATGTCGGAAGCCGGAAAAAGAAGCGCCGAAAAAAGGCGTCTTAAACA
>JAFSVO010000164.1 GCA_017444965.1 Clostridia bacterium
TAAATATCCGAAAGCGAGGCGTAGGGAAAGTCTACGTTAAGAGCGTCCTTATAGGCTTTGACTATAAAATCAAAGTCGGCGCCCGACGCTTTGCCCGCGCTGTCGGCGGCGGAGACCAAAGCTTTCTGCTGAGAGTCGGAAAGAGTATTGTTTACGTATATAACTACCTCGTTATGCCTGACTCCGTTAAGATAAGCGTCGTGACATAAGATCCTTTTGCCCAAGGGTACGTTTTTATCAACGGTGACGGTATAAGGCACGTTAACCGTCGCGCCGGCGGGCACGGTGACGGTCGCGGTAAGGTCCGCGCCCTGCGCCTTAAAGTCTTTGCCCGATTTGAAGGAAACGCCCTGCGGCAGCTTATCGGTTATAGTTACCGTCTTTGCCGTATAGTCGATATTTTTGATAACGAAGGTAAAAGTAACGTCGCCGCCCGGGCTTACGGAAACGCCCTCGGGCGCCGAGGTGTGCTTGTAAGCTATCACGTTTCTTAAATTATTGACTCTGTTTTTCGCCTGCGCCGTCGGCTTGAGCCCCAAAGAGAAGGGGCGGAAAATGCCTATCTTATAATCCTTTTTTCCAAAAAGGCAGCCTGCCTCGCCGGGTTGAGAAACGTATTCCAGATTGCCGTATAAAACGCCGTTTATCATCTCATATCTGTCCGTGCCGTTTGAAAAGGAATAGTTTTCACCGCCGCCTGAGGCGTGTACGCCCGTAAGGTGCGATATCCTGCCGTTGCCGAGATAGAGCACTATATGCCCGCCCGAGTTGTCGGGCAGCTTGTAATCGACAAGATCGCCCGGCTGAAGAACGCTCAAAAAGTCCTTTGAAAGCTCCTCGGGCGAGCGCGTGTCGACAGATCCGTCGTAATACCATACCCGCCAGCCGTCGGTCAAAAGCTCCTCGTTGTCAAATATCGAAACGCATCTGTCGGCTCCGTTAAAGTCGAAGTTAAACGCGTCGGTAAAAAGGGCGTGTATAAACGCGGAGCAGTCGGAAAAAAGCACGTTTTGCGGCGTCGCTTCCTCGGGCGACAGGTTTTTGTCGACCTCTCTGCGTGAAAAAGTGAACCTTATCTGATCGAAGGGCATATTGTCGTACTGCACGAGGCCCATGCGCTGATAATACGCCATAGCCGAGGCTAAAAGCTCATCGTAACCCTGCGGATAATTTTCAAAGGCGCGGTCAGGCCTTTGCGGCTGATTGCGCGGGTCCGCCTGCTCTAAGGTCATAGGCAGATAAGAATATGTCTTTGAATGAGGCTTAAGGTTCACGCCCGAAGAGGAAACGAACTCGTCCGCCGCTTTCTGAAGCGTTTTAACAACGCTTTCGTCTTCTATTAGACCGAAGAAGGGAATGCCGCTCGTCGCCCTGCCGAACATAGAGGAATAAGTTACGCAAGCGGTGTAATACGCGCCCGCCATGCTCGGGTATATCCTGTTGAAGTCGTAAAGGTCAATGCCCGAGGAGGAATAATTGTCGATAAAGTAGTCAAAAGCGTCGCAAATGTATACTGCTTGCTTGTTTCCCGACGTTTTTGAAAGAAGGACGTCGGTAAACTCGTGCGTCGCTTTATTGTGCTCTTTAAGAGTTTTCTGCTTAAGCCCTATCTTATTGATAAGCGCGCCGTTGTTGCCCTCCATATATCCCGAGGGCGCCAAAAGCACCGTCTTAACGTCAGGCTGGGCGTTTGACAAGGCTTTTGTGAAGTATTCCGTAGCGGTGATTATCCTGCCCCTTGAGGATTCTATGCAAAGGCCGCGGTCGCGGCTTATCGAGTATAAAAAGAAATCTACCTTGTTGTTTGCGGGATCCTCGACGACGCTTTTCGCCTTGGCGCTTGATATCGAAGTTATTTTTGAATCGGCGCCGTCGCCGTCCCAGTTGAAGGGGTCGTAAAAGTTATAGGTAAGGTCGGTGCCTATATTGTCGAAGTTTAAAGGGTGGTCGGGGAAGTTGAGCCTTATCCCGTCCGCTTCGGCGAGCTTTACCATAACGTCGCCCGTATTGTGCGCCGCAAGAAATCCGTCGCCGAAGAAAAACAGGTTGTATTCTTCTTTAATTTCGCCTGCTGCGGTCTCGGGCCTGAGTATCGGGATATTTATATTATGGTCGCTCGTTTTTTTAAGGCCGTAGGGAAGCGTCACCTTGCCCGACGCGGGAACCAGTCCCTTTGACGTGTCGGAAGAGGAGGCTTGTGAGTTCCCGGGCTTCGTCTGCGCGGGCGTTTCCGTGCGGGGACTCTCTTGAGCGACTTCTGCCTGACCGTCGGGAGAGGGCTGTACGCCGGTCGTCGTCTGCGGCAAAGGTTCCTGAGAGACAATAACGACGTCTCCCGTGGCGCTTACCGTTTCGGTGGCGTCCTTGTCGCGTTCTTCGTCGTCAGTCTTGGCGTCGGGCGCGTCCGCGGCGGTATCGCCGCCGTCCGTCCGCGCCGTGTTTTCGCTGCCCGACCGGGGCGCGGGCGTTTTTGCGCCGCAGGCGGAAAAAAGCCAGACCGTCAAAACTGACGCAAGCAAAAGTGCAAGAGTTCTCTTCATAATAAAGACTCTCCCTTAAAACAAGATACAATGATCCATATATATTATACACTATTATTTTTCAAAAATAAAGTGCGGATTTGCCGTGTCGCGCCGCAGCTCTGAAACCCGCGTTTTATTTCCCGGGAAATAGGCAAAAAAACCGCGCCGCATTTCTGCGGCGCGGTTTTTTGCGTTTGTTTCGGCTTTACACGTTCAGCGAGGGACGGAGAACACAGAAGGTCTGCTGACCCAAAAGCGACTCGAAGACCATCTGAGAATCCGCCGCCGAAAGCTTGACGTACTTTTTGTTCGTGACCGTCGCGAGCACGCCGTTTCCGAGGTAGAGGTAGGTCTTGATATCGCTGCCGTCTATATTGTTCGCGATAAGAAGTATATCGCCCGCGACGACGTTTTTGGCGTCTATATGCCTGATGCGTTCGGGCTCTTTCGCCGAGCCGGAGTAATAGAACGACCTGCCGCCGAAGAGAGGTATCGCCGCGTAAGTCTGCGTAAGGATAAGACTAGACGCCTTTACGTCCCAGGTAAATATCTTGGAATACGCGTCAAACGCGGAGGAATAGGGAAGAGTTATGCCGAGCCCGTCTTTATAGGCTTTTACGGCAAGGTCGAAATCGGAAGAAGCAGAGGCGCCCGCCTTATCTGCCGCGGCGGCTATATTCTTCTGCTGCTCCGCCGTAAGAGTCTTCGCGACGTAAATGGGCGCTTCGTTGTGGCGCACGCCGTTTAAGTAGGAATTATGGCAGGAGATCGTAGTTCCGGGCGCCACGCTCTTGTCTACCGTCACGGTGTAGGGCACCTTTACCGTTTCGCCCGCCTGAACGGTGACCGTCGCGGTAAGGTCCTTGCCGTTGACCTTAAAGTCTTTTCCCGATTTGAAGGAAAGACCGTCGGAGAGCTTGTCGGTTATCGTTATCGTTTTCGCCGTAAGGTCAATATTCCTTATAACGAAAGTAAAGGTGACGTCGTCGCCGGGATTTACCGATACGCCCTCGGGCGCGGTGGTGTGCTTATACGCCACGACGTTTCTCAAATTGTTAAGTCTGTTTTTCGCCTGAGTCGTGGGCTTGATGTTCTGCATAAGCGGGCGGATTATGCAGACCTGCTGATCCTTTTTGCCGAACATGCAGAGCCATTCGCCCGGCTTTGCGAAGTATTCGACGGGATCGTAGAGTATGGCGTTAAGCATCTCATAGTAATCGGTTTTATTTCTGAAAATATAGTTCTCGTCGCCGCCGGTGGCGTGTCTGCCGGTAAGGTGAAGCATCTTGCCGTTGCCTATGTACAGCATTATATGACCGCCCGAGCCGTCGGCAAGCTTAAGGTCCATAACGTCGCCCGGCTGAAGCGTGCTCATAAAGTCCTTTGAGACCTCTTCGGCAGAGCGCTTGTCGGTCGATTCGTTGTAATACCATACGCGCAGACCGGAAGAGATGATCTCTGCGTTGTCGAATATGGTAGCGGATCTTGTCGAGCCGTTGAAGTCGTAATCAAACGAGTCTACGAAAAGGTCGTAAATATAAGTTGAGCAGTCGGAATAGAGATAATCCTGCGGCGTCGCCTCTTCGGGGGACAGGTTTTTGCTGACCTCTCTTCTGGAGAAAGACTTTTTCGCCTGGTCCATATTGAGGTTGTCATACTGGATGTACCACGTGCGCTGATAGTATGCGAACGCGGAAGCCAAAAGCTCGTTATAATACTGCGGATAGACCTCGTGCGCGTATTCGGGCTTTATCGGCAGATTGCGGGGGTCCGCCTGCTCGAGCGTCAGGGGCTGCAGCGTATAGGTCTTTGTATGCGCCTTAAGAGACACGCCCGTAGAAGAGACGAATTTGTCGGCTGCCTCCTGCAGCGTCTTCGCGGTGGCTTCGTCGTCTATCCAGCCGTAGAAGGGGATGCCGCTCGTCGCGTTGCCGAAAAGGGAAGAATAGATGACGCACGCCATGTAGTAAGAGCCCGCCATACTGGGATAGATATGGTTAGAGTCGTAAAGACTGATGCCGGTCGAGGCGTAATTGTTAATAAAATAATCAAAAGCGTCGCAGATATATACCGCCTGTTTGTTGCCGGCGACCTTGGACATAACGTAATCGGTGTTTTCATGGATCTGTTTGTTATGTCCGGCAAGACCCGTATAATCAAGCCCTATCTTTTTGATAAGGGCGCCGTCGTTGCCCTCCTGATAGCCGGAGGGGGCTATAAGCACTGTCTTTGAACCCGGCTGAGCCTCGGAAAGAGCCTTGGTGTAATACTCCATAGCTGTGGCATTTCTGCCGTGACCCGCGGGAATGGCTACGCCTCTGTCGCGGCTTACGAGCGCAAGGAAGATATCGACCTTGTTGTTCGGCGCGTCTTTAATAGGCTTTGCGAGCCTGCTGTTTGTAAGGCTCGTTACTTTGGAGTCGGCTTCGGTGCCGTCCCATTTGAAAAGCTCGTAGAAGTTATAGGTCTGATCGGTGCCTATATTGTCGTAGTATACGGGCAGGTCGGCAAACTTGAGCTTTATTCCGTCGGCTTCGGCGAGCTTGACCATTATATCGCCCATATTATACGCGGCGGTAAAGCCGTCGCCGAAGGAAATGACGTTATACTCCGCTTTCCAGTCGGGAAGGTAAGTCACGCTGCCCGAAGCGGGCACAAGCCCCTTTGAATTGTTTGAGGAAGCGGGGGTCTGCGACGTGCCCGGGGTGGTCTGCGAAGGGGTCTGCGTATCCGGCTTCGTTTGAGTATCTGGCTTCACTTGCGTGTCCGGCTTAGTCTGGGCGCCTGGGTTTGTCTGCGTGCCGGGCTCGGTCTGAGACGCGGGCGTCGTCTGCGCGGGATCCTGCGAAGGGATAACGACCTCGCCCGTGGCGCTTACCGTCTCGGTCGCTTCTTTATCCGTTTCTTCATCGTCGGTCTGCGCGTCGGGTACCGCCGAAGCAGTATCCGTATCGCCCGTCTGCGCCGGCTGCGTTTCATCCGTCGCGGGCGTCGCGGGCTTTTCGCCGCACGCGGCGAAGACGGTAACTATCATCATCAAAGCAAGTAATAACGCCGTAAGCTTTTTCATATCTGGCCTCCGTTACAAAAAGGTTATATCTGTATAAACGTATTATAGCAAAAAGAAAGCGTTTTTGCAAGTCATTATTATTATACAATTGTTAACAAATAACCGCGCGGAGAAAACCCCGCGCGGAAATAACGCCGCGATAAATATCAGAAGGTAAGAGAAGGCCGGAGCACACAGTAAGCGTATTGCCCCAAAAGCGATTCGACAAGCGCCTGACCCTGCGTTTTGGTATACTTTTCGTATTTTCCGTTTTCGACCGTCGCGAACGATCCGTTGCCTAAATAAAGGTAAGCGTGCTCGGCTTCGCCGTTAACGGCTTTGGTAGTAAGAAGTATATCGCCCGGGATAAAGAACTCCGTCGTTATCCTCTTAATGCGGTAAGGCTCGCGCTGCGATTTGGAATAATTGAACCTCTGTCCGCCGAAGAGATTGCCTGCAAGATAAGCGCTTACCGGAAGCTTAAGCTTGAAATTGTTCGCGGGGTTTGAAGGCACGATATCAAAGACGGCGCGGAACATTTCCTGAGCGGAAGAGAAGGGAAGAGTCTTTGAGAAAGCGGACTTGTAAACTTCCGATATAAGCGCGTAATCAGTCGACGCAGAGGCGCCCGCTTTGTCTGCCGCCGTCGGTATTGCGTTCTGCTGCTCGGGCGTCAGAGTCTTTCCGACGAGTATCGGGGCGTCGTTGTGGAGCACGCCGTTAAGATAGGTGTTGTGGCAGGAAATGGACGTGCCCGGCGCGACGCTCTTGTCTACCGTGACCGTATAGGATACCTCTGCCTTTCCGCCCGCGGGCACCGAAACGGTCGCCGAAAGGTCTGATCCCGACACCTTGAAATCCTTGCCCGATTTAAAGGAAACGCCTTGCGATAGCTTGTCGGTGATATTTACCGTCTTCGCCGTGTAATCGAGGTTGTTTATGACTATCGTAAAGGTAACGTCTGAGCCGGGATTTACGGTCACGCCGTGGGGCGCCGTCGTAAGCTTGTACGCGACTATGTTCCTTAAGTTATTGAGCCTGTTTTTCGCCTGAGCCGTCGGCTTAACGCCCAGGTTGGAAACGCGGTACAGCACCCAGTAAGGATGGCCCGAGTTAAGAACGCAGAGCCAGTGCCCCGGTATTGTCGCCTCTTCTATATCGTCGTAAAGGACGCCCTCTATCATTTCATAGGCGTCGGTACCGTTGCCGTAGATATAGTTTTCACCGCCGCCGAAGGCGTGCTTGCCCGTAAGGTGTATCATCTTGCCGTTGCCGATGTATATCATTATATGACCGCCCGACAGACTGCTGTCGGCGTAGTCTAAGATGTCGCCCGGCTGGATAATGCTCATAAGCTCTTTGGAAAGCTCTTCGGGCGTGCGTTTGTCGGTGGTGCCGTCCCAGTGCCATACGCGGGCGGCGCTTGTGGCAAGCTCGGTATTGCTGTAAATAGAAGCGCTTCTTGTCGCGCCGTTGAAATCAAAACCGTACGCGTCTAAGTAACAGGCGTAAACGAACGCGGAACAGTCCGAATAGAGCAGGTTCTGCGGAGTTGCGTCCTCGGGCGAGCAAATTTCCACCTCTCTGCGCGAGAAGGTACCGGCGGCTCTGTCCATGTTAAGGTTATCGTATTGAATAAGACCACCGCGCTGGACGTAAGCGAACGCCGACGCCAAAAGCTCGTCGTAATACTGAGGATAAACCTCATGCGCGTATTTCGGATCTATAGGCCGGTTGCGCGGGTCGGCCTGCTCGAGCGTCATGGGGTGAATGGTGCGGTTCTGAGCGTGGGGCTTAAGAGTTTTACCGGTTGATGAAACGTATTTATCGGCAGCCGCCTGAAGCTTTAAGCAAAGCTCGGTATCGTCAAGATATCCGTAACAGGTCATGCCGCTCGTCGCGTTTCCGAAAACGGAGGAATAGAACACGCAAGCCGCATAGTACGCGCCCGCCATGCTCGGCGTAAGCTGATTTGTGTCGTAAAGATCTATGCCCAACGACGCGTAATTGCTTTCGAAATAATCGAACGCGTCACAGATATATACGGCGCTCTTATCGCCCGAAACGCGATCCGTAAGATACTTCGCGTTTTCGCGTATCGCTTCGTTGTGCTCTTCATATGTCGTCTGGGTAAGGCCTATTTTCTTCGCGACGGCGCTCTTGTTGCCGTCTTTGTAACCCGAAGGGACCAAAAGGACGGTCTTTATGCCGGGATAGACGCGGTTAAGCTCTTTCGTTAAATATTCCATAGCCGTTCCGTTTCTCGCGTGGCCCGCGGGAATGGCGATACCGCGGTCGCGGCTGACCTGCGCTATGAACATATCGTATTTGTACTTTTCGGGCTCGTTAAGCGCGCCCTTTACCCAGCTTTGTTTCGCGGCTGTGACCTTTGAATCGGCATTTGAGCCGTCCCAGGAAAAGAGCTCGTAAAAATTGTACGTGTTTTCGGGATTTGTGATGGTGTCAAAGGTCATGGTATTGAAAGACAGTTTTATACCGTCCGCTTCCGCGAACTTTATGACTATGTCGCCCATGTTGTGCGCCGCCGAAAAGCCGTCGCCGAAGAAAAGGATATTATGCTCTTCCTTCCAGTCCTTCGGGAAATCGACCTTGCCCGAGGCGGGAACAAGACCTTTCGTGTTTCCGGCGGAAGAGGGCTTTTCGGCCGAAGGAGCCGTCTGCGAGGGCGTCTGCGTACCCGTGGCGGGAGCAGTACCCGTGCCGCTACCCGTTTGAGTTTCCTGACCGGGCTGAACGGTAGGCGCGGTCTGTGTAGCGGGCGCTTCCTGAGCCCCCGTGCCGGACTGATCGGGTATAGTGACCTCGCCCGTGGCGCTTACCGTTTCGGTAGCTTCCTTGTCGTTCTCTTCGTCGTCGGGCTGCGCGTCCGGCGTATTTGTCGGCTCGTCGGACCCTACGGGCTGAGACTGCGCGGCGTCGTCGCCGGGCGTAGGCTCCGTCTTTTCTCCGCATGCGGAGAAAACCGATACGGTCAAAATAAGAGCGAGTAATAAAGCGATAAGTTTTTTCATGTGGAACTCCTTTTCGGTATCAGAAAAAGTATGTTTTTTTACGAATTACATCCCAAACGACGGGCGAAGCACGCAGAAGACGGGGTAAGAAAGCGCCCGCTCGGCTATCATCTGCGAGTCTGCGGCGGAATACTTTATGTATTTACCGTCGGCGACCGCAGCGAGGATCCCGTCGCCTGAATAAACATAAACCGAAGAGCTTTCACCCTTAGTGTCGTTAAAGTAAAAAACAATATCTCCGGCAACTAAGTTTTCGGTCGAAAAACGCCTTATCCTCTGTATAGTCTCATAGGGCCCGTAAGTCGTGTAACTCTTTCCTCCGAACAGATCGAGTACGGCAAGGCTTTGCGGGGAAGCTAACAAAGCGCTTACGGCGCTGCCCTTAAAGACCTTTGCGAAAGCGTCGCTTGCCGACGAATAGGGCAGAGTATAATTAAACGCTTCCTTATATACTTTCGCGGCAAGGTCGAAGCCGTCGGAGGCGCTGTCGCCGACCTTGTCGGCGGCGGCCGCAAAAGCCGCCTGCTGAGACGCGTTAAGAGTCTTTGCGACATTTATGCTCGTGTCGTTATGCAAAACGCCGTTCAAATAAGCGCTGTGACATTCTATAGCCGTCCCCGGCAGGGCGTTTTTATCTACCGTTACCGTGTAAGAGACCTCGAGCGTTTTTCCCGGTGATACAGTTACCGTCGCCGCAAGGTCGGAGCCGCTTAACTTGAAATCATTGCCCGACTTGAAAGAAACTCCCTGAGGCAGCTTGTCGGTTATGTTTATCGTTTTCGGCGTAAAGTCTACGTTTTTGATGACGAACGTAAAGGTAACGTCGCCGCCGGGGGATACTGTCACGCCCTCGGGCGCCGTAGTGCGCTTATACGCGACTACGTTTCGCAGGCCGTTAAGCCTGTTTTCCGCCTGTTTCGTGGGCTTAAGTCCCAGAACGCCGGGGCGGAAGATCGCGAGTTTGTAATCCTTTTTTCCGAATTGCTGATACCATCCCGCGGGCTCGACGGGGTCATAGAGTATGCTGTTTACCATTTCATACTCGTCGGTGCCGTTGTTCCAAAGATAATTCTCGCCGCCGCCCGTAGCGTGCCGTCCGGTAAAATGGATCATTTTCCCGTTTCCGATATACAGCATAACGTGACCGCCCATACCCTCACCGGGAATAAGCTCACCGATAATATCGCCCGGCTGAAGCACGCTGTAGAAATACGCCTTAAGCTCCTCGGGAGAGCGTTTGTCGAGCGCTTCGTCATAGTCGGCTACGCGCCACGCGGTCTTGTTAAGCGCGCTGTTCTGAAACATCGCGGTGACTCCGTTCGCACCGTACAGATCGCAATTGAAGGCGTCGACGAAAAGCTCATAAAGAAACGCCGAACAGTCGGAATACATAAAGTTCTGCGGCGTCGCCTCTTCGGGAGAGAGATTTGTCGTTACCTCGCGCCTGTAAAAGCTTCTGTTGACCCTGTCCATGTTGTTGTTGTCATACTGGATGAACCAGGTACGCTGATAATAAGCCATCGCCGCGGATAAAAGCACGTCGTAGTATTCAGGGTAGACCTCGTGCGCGAACTCGGGCCTGATAGGCAGGTTGCGCGGGTCCGCCTGCTCTAAGGTCAATGGCTGAAAAGCGTGGGTCTCGGTATGCGCTTTAAGGCTTTTTCCGGTTGAGGAAACGTATTCGTCCGCTGCCTTTTGAAGCGCTTTTGCGGCGTTTTCGTCCTCAATAAAGCCGTAAAAAGGAATTCCGCTCGTCGCGTTTCCGAAAAGCGAGGAATAGGTGACGCAGGCGGTGTAATATGCGCCCGCCATGCTCGGATAAATACGCTTGCCGTCATAAAGGTCTATGCCGAGCGACGAGTAATTGTCATTAAAATAGTCGAAAGCGTCGCAGATATACACGGCTGACTTTTTGCCCGACGTTTTCGAGAGCAGAAGGTCGGTAAACTCGTGTATCGCCGCGTTGTGCTCTTTCAGGGTCGTTTGCTTAAGCCCTATTTTTTTGATAAGAGCGCCGTCGTTGCCCTCCTTATATCCGGAGGGGGCAAAAAGCACGGTTTGTACGCCGGGCTGGGCTTCGCTTAAAGCCTTGGTATAATATTCAATACCGGCGACGGTCCTCGCCTTGTTCGCGTCCTGCGAAATGCCGCGGTCGCGGCTTACGAGAGGAATAAAGAAGTCGTATTTGTAGTGTGAGGGGTCGTTTATCGGATTCGAAAAAACAGAGTTTTTTACCGATTCGACCGAATAGTTTTCGCCTTCGGTCTTAAAACTGAACGCCTCGTAAAAATTATAAGTGCTCTCGGTGCCTATGTTGTCGTAGTAGGCCGTTGTAAAGTCGAGCTTTATTCCGTCGGCTTCGGCGAGTTTCATCATTACGTCGCCCATATTGTAGGCGATGGTAAAGCCGTCGCTGAAGAAAAGGATGTTGTATTCTTCTTTGAAGTCCTTCGTAAACTCGACCTTGCCCGACGCCGGAACAAGACCTTTTCTGTTGCCGTTTGAGGAAGCCGGCTTTTCGGAAGAGGGGGCGGCGGTCTGCGCGGGCGGCTGAGTGTTGTCGCCCGGCTTCGTCTGCGTATCGCCGCCGGGGTTTGTTTGCGTTGCGGGCGCCGTGTCGGGGGCGGTCGGGGGAAGAGAGACCTCACCCGTGGCGCTTACCGTTTCGGTAGCCTCTTTATCCGTCTCTTCATCGTCGCCGGCGGGAGCGGGCGCGTTTATTTCCTGCGCGCCGTCGTCGGTCTGAGCGGTATCGCCGCCCCCTACGGGGGCTTTTTCCCCGCACGCCGAAAGCGCGCCCGCCGCGAGGATAAGCGCAAGAATAAGAGCAATAAGCTTTTTCATATTATTCTCCTTTCGGGACCGGATGGGTTGTTAAGTAATCCTGTCAGAAGCCCATAGAGGGGCGCAAAACGCAGAAGACGGAACGCGACTGGGAAGATTCGACTATCATCTGCGAGTCGGCGGAAGAGCGCTTTACAAGCTTTCCGTCCGCGATCTCCGCAAGAATATGATCGCCGAGATATACGTAGACGTAAGCGTCCGCGCCCTCGGTGTTGTCGGCGAAAAGAAGCAGGTCGCCCGCGACGAGATTTATCGTCGAAATGTGCCTTATTCTTTCCGGCTCGTAGTTCGCGGAAGACATCGTATAGCGCTTGCCGCCGAACATATTGAGGAAGGTGACCGTTCGGGGAGTCTTCATCTTGGCAAAGGATGCCTTTCCCTCAAACGCCTTGTCGAACGCCTCTTTTGCCGAGGAATAGGGAAGAGTGTAGTTAAAGGCGTCCTTATACGCTTTTAAAGCGAGGTCAAAGCTGTTTGAAGCGTTCGCGCCGACCTTGTCGACCGCCGCCGCGAACGCTTTCTGCTGTTCTGCGGTAAGCGTCTTGGCGACGTTTATCGGCGTGTCGTTGTGGCGCACGCCGTTTAGATACGCGCTGTGGTTTTCTATGGTCGTGCCGGGCGTCGCGTTTTTGTCAACGGTAACGGTATAAGAAAGCTTTACCGTTTCGCCCGCGGGCACGGTGACCGCCGCCGAGATATCCGAGCCCTGCACCTTGAAGTCCTTGCCCGATTTGAAAGACGTGCCTTGAGATATCTTATCGGTTATATTTATCGTTTTCGGAGTAAAGTCGACGTTCCTTATAACGAAAGTGAAGGTCACGTCGTCGCCGGGATTTACCGTAACGCCCTCGGGCGCCGTAGTGTGCTTATACGCCACGACGTTCCGCAGGTCTTTAAGTCTGTTCTTCGCCTGGGTCGACGGCTTTATGTTGAGCTTCCACGGGCGGAAGATGGCGACCTTATAATCCTTGTTTGTGAAGCCGCCGAAGGGGTTCGCCTTTTCTATCGGGTCGTAAAGGATACTGTTTATCATCTCGTACTCGTCGGTACCGTTGTCATACAGATAATTCTCGCCGCCGCCCGTCGCGTGCCTTCCGGTAAAGTGTAAGACCATGCCGTTGCCTATGTAAAGCATTATATGGCCGCCCGAGCCGTCGGGGATCTGTATGCCCATAAAGTCGCCCGGCTGAAGGACCGACATAAATTCTTTCTTAAGCTCGTCTTTTGAGCGTTTGTCGGTGGTCTCGCAGTAGTCGAAAACGCGCCAGTCGGTCTGCGCGAGGTCGGTATTGTCAAAGAATGAATTTACGCCGTTGGCGCCGTCAAAGTCGCAGTTAAAGGCGTCGACGAACAGCTCGTGCAGATACGCCGAGCAGTCGGAATACATGTAATTCTGCGGCGTCGCCTCTTCGGGCGAGAGGTTGAACGACGTCTCTCTGCGCCGCATGCTCTTATTAGCCCTGTCCATATTGAGGTTGTCGTACTGAATGAACCAGGTGCGCTGATAGTACGCCATTGCGGCGGAAAGCACCTCGTCATAATACTGCGGATAAACTTCGTGCGCGTATTCGGGCTTTTGGGGCAGATTGCGCGGGTCCGCCTGCTCGAGGGTAAGGGGCTGGAAAGAATAGGTCTTTCCGTGCGCCTTTAAGGTCTTGCCCGTAGACGCAACGTATTTGTCGGCGGCTTCCTGCAGGGTCTTCGCCGCGTTTTCGTCGTCAAAGAAGCCGTAGAAGGGAATGCCCGATGTGGCGTTTCCGAAGACTGCGGCGTAAACGACGCAGGCGTTATAGTAGCCGCCCGCCATGCTCGGGTAGAGCTTGTTAAAATCGTAAAGGTCTATGCCGGAGGAGGCGTAGTTTGCGTTGAAATAATCGTAGGCGTCGCAAAGGTATACCGCCGATTTGTTCCCCGCGACTTTGGCGAGCACTTCGTCGGCGTAAGTGTGTATCGCCTTGTTGTGGTCGGAAAGTCCGGTATACTGAAGCCCTATCTTTTTGATAAGGGCGCCGTCGTTGCCCTCTTTATAGCCCGAGGGAGCCAAAACGACAGTCCTGGCGTTGGGGAAGACGGACGTCAGCTTCTGCGTATAATACTCGGTCGCGGCAATATTTTTTTCTCTGCCGGTTTCGATGCAGATGCCGCGGTCGCGGCTTACGAGAGGCATAAAGATATCTGCTTTGTTGTTCGCGGGGTCTTCAAGGGGCTTTTTGAAAATATCCTTACTTACAGACGCGACTTTGTTAGTGCCGTCGGAAGTATCCCACTTGAAGCACTCGTAAAAGTTATAGGTAGAATCGGTGCCTATATTGTCGTAATACGCGGTAGAGAAATTAAGCTTTATACCGTCCGCTTCGGCAAACTTCTTCATTATATCGCCCATATTATAGGCTATGGTAAAGCCGTCGCCGAAAAAGACTATATTGTATTCTTCTTTCCAGTCGGTCGTAAACTCGACCTTGCCCGACGCGGGAACAAGCCCCTTCCCGGTGTTTGAGGAAGAGGGGGTCTGCGTCTGAGAGGGCGTCTGGGTGCCCGTGCCCGTACCCGACTGCGCGGGAGTCTGCGTACCGGGGTCAGTCTGAGCGCCCGACGGCGCCGTTTGCTGACCCGAAGGCTGCTGCGAGGCGGGCTGACCGCTATCTCCCGCAGACGCGGAAGGGTCGGTCGTGATTATCGCGGGCATATCGGGAGGAGTGATCTCCGTCGCTTCCTTATCCGTGTCCTCTTCGTCGTTTGAGCCGTCGGGCGCGGGTATATCCTCACTCGCGGGCGCGGACGCGGACGGGTCGCCCGCAGGCTCGGGCGTCTTTTCGCCGCATCCCGAGAAAGCCGAAAGTATAAAAATCAAAGCAAGTAAAAGAGAAATAAGCTTTTTCATACTGTCACCCCGAATATCATAATATACACAATAATTATAACAGATTTATTAAATAAAATCAACGGCAAGTTAAAGGACGGGCAACAAAAAAATCCGCGCGGAAGGGCAGTTCCGCGCGGAGTATACGGGTTTGCGTTTAAAGGTCAGAAAGCCAGCGACGGGCGAAGGATACAGTACGATCTGCAGCTTAGAAGCGACTCCGTGACGACCTGAGAGTTAAGCTTTGAATACTTCTTGTACACGCCGTTATCTACGGTGGCGATTATCCCGTCGCCGAGATAAAGATATACCTTGGCGTCCTTTCCGTTTTTGTCGTTTGAGGTAAGGATAACGTCGCCGGGCACCATATACTCGGCCTTGATCCGGTGGGCGCGTTTGGGGTCGCCGCTCTCAAACTGCGTCACCGTATATTTCCCGCCGAAGAAGTTGCCGGCAAGATAGGGAGTATACGGGCGCTTAAGCTGCGCCCTCGTCGTACCCGTCCGAAGCTCGAAAACGGTATTGTAAAGATCAACGGAAGACGAGCCGGGAAGGGTGTGGTCAAAGCTGTCTTTATAGAAGGCGGAAATAAACTCATAGTCGGTCGAAGCGGCGGCGCCCGCGGCGTCGGCTGCCGCGGGAACGCTGTTCTGCCGTTCCGCGGTAAGAGTGTTTCCGACGAGTATCGGCGCGTCGTTTTGGAGCACGCCGTTAAGACAGGTGCCGCGGCAGGAAATAGTCCTTCCCGGCGCGACGTCAGAATTTACCGTGACCGTGTAGGAAAGCTCGGCCTTTTTTCCCGCGGGGACGGTGACTGTCGCCGAAAGGTCTTTGCCCGAAGCTTTAAAATCTTTGCTCGATTTTAAGGTCAGACCGTCGGATATCTTATCGGTAATATTTATCGTCTTCGCCGTATAATCGAGGTTGTTTATGACTACCGTAAAGGTGACGTCTGAGCCGGGGCTTACAGTAACGCCCTGCGGCGCCGTCGTAAGCTTATACGCGACGACGTTTCTTAAATTGTTCAGTCTGTTCTTTGCCTGATCGGTCGGCTTTAAGTTAAGGGCAGACGGGCGAAGGATGACGTAGTTCCATTTTCCGCCCATCACAAAGAGCCAGTGCCCCGGGGTGAGCGTTTCGGCGACGTCCTCGTACAGTATGCCGTTTATCATCTCGTAATTGTCGGTGCCGTTCGTATAAAGATAGTTCTCGCCGCCGCCCGAGGCGTGATGCCCCGTAAGGTGGATCATTTTCCCGTTGCCGACGTAAAGCATTATATGTCCGCCCGTCTGGGCTTCGTTGACCTCGAGCAGAATATCGCCGGGCTGAAGTACGCCGTAAGCATCGTTGGAAAGCTCTTTGGCAGTGCGGGTGTTGGGCTGCGTGCCGTCGTAGAAAAAGACGCGCCAGCCCGGGGTCGCGTTAAGCTCCTCGTTTTTGAATATAGAAGCGCATCTGTTGGCGCCGTTGAAATCGAAGTCGAAGGCGTCGTTAAACAGGGCGTAGATAAACGACGAGCAGTCGAAATAAAGCGTGTTCTGCGGCGTCGCGTCCTCGGGGTGGTTTATCGCCTTATCGACCTCTCTGCGGTGCTCTTTGATCGAGGGATCATCGGTGACGACCATATAGTTGCTGTCGTACTGGACAAGGTTTAAACGCTGATAGTACGCGAAAGCCGAGCTTAGAAGCTCGTCGTAGTATTCGGGGTACACCTCGTGCGCAAATTCGGGCTTTTGCGGCAGGTTTCTGGGGTCCGCCTGCTCGAGCGTTAAGGGGTAGACGGAGGAGCGCGACGTGTAATACTTCACGTGGGGCTTAAGGGTCACGCCCGCTCCCGCGACGTAATTATCCGCCGCCTCCTGCAAGGTCTTGCAGGCGTCAACGTCGGTTATATATCCGTAAAAGTCGATGCCGCTCGTTGCGTTGCCGAAAATAGAGGAATAAAGCACGCAGGCGATATAGTAAGAGCCCGCCATGCTCGGATATATCCTCGTGCGGTCGTAAAGGTCTATATCCGCTGACGCGTAGTTATTCATAAAGTACTCGAAGGCGTCGCAGATAAGGACTGAGGACTGAGCTCCCGCCGTACGGCCCTCAAGCTCTTCGGCGTATTCGCGTATATCCCGGTTATGAGACTCAAAGCCGGTATAATTCAGACCTATTTCTTCGGCAAGCGCTCCGTCGTTGTCGGGCAGATATCCCGCGGGCGCCAAATGGACCGTCTTAAACCCGGGACGTATTTTGTTCATCTCTTTGGAATAATACTCCATGGCGGAAAGGTTCCGGCCTCTGACCGAAGGATCGGATATGCCTCTGTCGCGGCTGACCTCACAGATGAACGTATCGTAATTATATCTTTCGGCCTCTTTTATGGAGTTTACTATCCAGTTGTTTTTGGGGCCCGTGACCTTGGAATCGGCTTCCTCTCCGTCAAATTTGAAAAGGGAATAAAGGTTGTAGGTGTCGGTGGTGCTTATCGTATTGTAAGTAAAGTTCGCGGGGCAGTTTATCTTTATCCCGTCGGCTTCGGCAAGCTTTATGAAGGTATCGCCCATCTGATTTGCCGAGATGAATCCGTCGCCGAAGAAAAGGACGTTGTGCACCTCGGAGTAGGGCGTCCATATCCGGTTTTCGGTAAGGGGCGCGCAGTCAGCGTCAAGAATAAAGCCTTTAAACTTCGCCGCGCCTTCGGGCACGTCCGTTGTAAATTCGTTGAAAGAGGACGAAACGTCGGTAAAGCTCTTGACAAACGTGACCCTTCCTTCTTCGTCGTAAGCCGCGATAAAAGCGTAAACGGTCGGCGTTTTTTCGGAAGCGCCTTTAACGGAAAGCGTCGCGCGGCTCCCTTCGACGGTGAGCGCCGCGGATACTTCTTCCTCCCAAGAGCCGGAAACGTCGTCGTCATAGCCCGCGGCGTGAGCGAACGGCACAGACGAAAGAAGTAAGCAAAGTACGATTAATAAAGAGACCGGCCTTTTCATAAAAGCATCCTTTCAAAAGCGTATAAAAACGGGGGTCAAGTTTTTTGGCTTAAAGGTCAGAAAACCAGCGAGGGACGGAGGATACAGTACGATCTGCAGCCTATGAGCGACTCCGTAACGCCAAGAGATTTTGTTTTTGAATACCTCTTGTACTCGCCGTTATCGACGGTGGCGAGTATCCCGTCGCCGAGATAAAGATATACTTTGGCGTCCGACCCCTTGTTTTCTTTGGCGTTTGAGGTAAGGATCACGTCGCCGGGCACCATATACTCGGTCCTCGTTCTGCGAGCGCGCCTCGGTTCGTTTTTGTCAGGCTGCGCCCCCGTATATTTTCCGCCGTAAAACCCGCCGACAATATAGGGGCAAAACGGGTGCTTAAGACCTATCGTCACTAAATCCGGTGTTTTCCCGAAAATCGTGTCGAAAAGATCCCGGGAGGAAGAGCCGGGAAGAGTGTGACCGTAGTTGTCTTTATAGAACTTGGAAACAAACTCATAGTCGGTCGAAGCGCCGGTTCCCGCCTTGTCGGCCGCCGCGGGAACGCTCTTCTGCTGTTCCGCGGTGAGAGTATTCGCGACGAAGATCGGCGCGTCGTTGTGAAGAACGCCGTTTAAATAGGTGCTGCGGCAGGATATATACGTGCCGGGCTTAACGTCCGCCTTTACGGTGACGGTGTAGGAAAGTTCGACCTTTCCGCTCGCGGGGACGGTGACGGTCGCCGAAAGATCGGCGCCGCTGACCTTGTAGTCTTTGCTCGATTTTAAGGTCAGACCGTCGGATATCTTATCTGTAATATTTATCGTTTTCGCCGTATAGTCGAGATTGTTTATGACTACCGTAAAGGTGACGTCCTCTCCGGGGTTTACCGAAACGCCCTGCGGCGCCGTCGTAAGCTTATACGCGACGATATTGCGCAGGTTATTGAGTCTGTTCTTCGCCTGAGTCGTCGGCTTTAAGCCCAGATTAAAAGGTCGGAGGATGGTGTAACTGCTTTTTCCGCCCATCGCAAAGAGCCAGTGACCCGGGGTAAGCGTTTCGGAGACGTCATCGTAAAGTATGCCGTTGATCATTTCGTAGCTGTCGGTGCGGCTGTACCAGTTATAGTTTTCACCGCCGCCGGACGCGTGATGTCCGGTAAGGTGAAGCATCTTTCCGTTGCCGACGTAAAGCATTATGTGGCCGCCCGTCTGGGCTTCGACAATATCGAGGAGAATATCGCCCGGCTGGAGTATGCTGTAAGCCTCTTTGGAAAGCTCTTCTTTAGAGCGGGTGTTGGGCTGGGTCCCGTCGTAAAAGAATACGCGCCAGCCCTTCGTTGCGTTAAGGTCGTCGTTTTTGAAAATCTGAGCGCATTTGGTGGCGCCGTTGAAATCAAAGTCGAAGGCGTCGAGGAACGCGGCGTAGATATAAGCCGAGCAGTCTGATTAAAGGACGTTCTGCGGCGTCGCGTCCTCGGGGCGGCATGATCCCGTGCCGACCTCTCTGCGGTACTGTACGTTTTCCGTGTTCATTTGGTTGTTGTCGTACTGAACAAGGTTTAAACGCTGATAGTACGCGAAAGCCGAACTGAAAAGTTCGTCAAAGTATTGGGGATAGACCTCGTGCGCGAACTCGGGCCTCTGGGGCAGGTTTCTGGGGTCGGCTTGTTCTATCGTCAGGGGGCGCACGAAGGAGCGCGACGAGTAATTTTTCAAGTGGGGCTTAAGGGTAATGCCGGTCGACGCGACGTATTTGTCGGCGGCCTCCTGCAAAGTTTTGCAGGCGTCATGGTCGGTTATATATCCGTAAAAGTCGATGCCTGACGTGGCGTTTCCGAAAACGGAGGAATAAAGCACGCAGGCGATGTAGTAAGAGCCCGCCATGCTGGGATATATCCTGGATTGGTCGTAAAGGTCTATATCCGCGGACGCGTAATTCTTCATAAAGTACTCGAAGGCGTCGCACATAAGGACGGAGGACTGAGCGCCCGTCGTGCGGCTTTCAAGTTCTTTGGTGTGTTCGCGTATCTGTTGGTTATGAGCTTCGAAGGAAGTATAATTCATTTCTATCTTTTTGATAAGTTCTCCGTTGTTGTCCGGCAGGAAGCCCGCGGGCGCTAAATGGACCGTCTTAAACCCGGGATGTATCTTGTTCATTTCTCGGGTATAGTATTCTATGGAGGAAAGATTCCTGCCTCTGGAGGACGGAGAAGTGATGCTGCGGTCGCGGCTGACCTGGCA
>JAFSVO010000165.1 GCA_017444965.1 Clostridia bacterium
ATAGGTGGTGTTCTGCGCGTAGATCGCGTAAAGCATGACAATTCCGGGAAAGCGCCGCGCGCAGGCTTTTTCCGCGGCGTTCCCGTTTATTAGGAGGCATGATACAGAATGCGAATCACGTTCCGTGGCGGGGTGCATCCCATAGAGCACAAGGACCTTTCCTGTGAGAGCGCCCTTCGCCTCTTCGACCCCAAAGGCGAAATGGTCTTTCCCCTGTCCCAGCACATCGGAAAGCCCGCGAAGCCGGTCGTTCAGAAGGGCGACGCCGTGCTTGTCGGGCAGACCATAGCCGAAGCCGACGGGTACGTTTCGGCAAGCGTCATCTCTTCCTGCTCGGGCACGGTCAAGGCTGTTGAAAAGCGCCGTCTTATCTCGGGCGCGATGGCGGAATGCGTCGTTATCGACAACGACGGGCAGTTCACACTCGCCGAAGGCGTCGGGAAAGAGACAGCGCTGTCCTCTCTTTCTGAAGAGGACATACTTTCCAAAATACAAAAGGCGGGCATAGTCGGCCTCGGCGGCGCGGGCTTCCCCGCTCACGTCAAGTTTAAACCCAAGGATCCCTCGGCAATAAAATACGTCATCGCCAACGGCGCCGAGTGTGAGCCCTATCTTACCTGCAACGACCGCCTTATGCGCGAGGCGCCCGAAACTATCGTCGCGGGGCTTCTTATCGTTCTGCGCCTTTTCCCGAACGCGCGCGGAATAATCGCCATTGAAAAGAACAAGCCCGAGGCGATAGCCGCCATGAAGACGGCGGCGGGCGCGACCGGCATAGAGGTGCGCCCCCTTCGCACGAAATACCCGCAGGGCGGCGAGCATAATCTTATCCAGACGGTGACGGGCATAGATTACCCCGTAGCCAAGCTTCCGGCGGACGTCGGGTGCGTCGTGTCAAACGTCGGCACGCTTTACGCTATCGAGCGCGCGGTGGCGCATAACGAGCCCCTTTTCACCCACGTTCTGACGGTAAGCGGCGACGCGGTCAAAAACCCCTCGAACTTCATCGTCCGCGACGGCACGAGCTTTGCCGAGCTTATAGAGGCGTGCGGCGGCGTTAAAGAAGGCAAAACGGTCGAAAAGGTCCTGTCCGGCGGCCCGATGATGGGCTTTGCCGTGGGATCTTTAGACGTTCCCGTTCAGAAGACGACGAACGGCATACTTTTACGCGCGGTCGACAAGGTGGCAAAAGCGGAAGCGCGCCAGACGGCGTGTCTTCACTGCGGGCGGTGCACTACCGTATGCCCGGCGGGGCTTATCCCCCAGCTTATGGCTGACGCCGCGGCGGACGGAAACCTTGAAAGATATGAAAACAAGCTTTACGGGCTTGAGTGCGTGGCGTGCGGCTCCTGCACCTACATCTGCCCCGCGAAACGCCCGCTCACACAGACCTTCAAGCAGGTAAAAGCCGAGATCATGGCTAAAAAACGCGCCGCGCAGGCAGCGGGAGGTGCGAAATGAATCCTACCCTTAATCTTTCGACGGGCCCTCATATAAGAAACTACTGGACCACCCGTTACATAATGTATATCGTCGTCCTGTCCCTTCTTCCCGCGGCGGCGGTCGGCGTTATAGTTTACGGCTTGCGCGCCCTCTGGGTGATACTCGCCTCGGTCGCGACAGCCGTGCTTTCGGAGCTTTTGTTCGACCTTATCTGCAAAAAGCCGAACACCTGGACCGACGGCAGCGCGATCGTTACGGGGCTTATGCTGGCGCTGACCCTTTCCCCGTCGGTGCCTCTTTACGTGCCGATAATCGGCGCGGCGTTCGCGATAATCGTCGTGAAGTGCTGCTTCGGCGGACTCGGCAAAAACTTCGTAAACCCCGCCCTCGCGGCGCGGTGCTTCCTGCTCATATCCTTCCCCGGCGTCATGACGAACTACGCGCTTGACGGCGTGTCTTCGGCGACCCCGGTAGCCGCCCTTAAAGTCGGCGAGACGGTCGACGTTACCAAGATGTTCTTAGGCGCCGAAAGCGGCGTTATAGGCAGCTCGGTGCTCGCCATACTCGTAGGCGGCCTTATCCTCTGGTCGATAGACGTCATACACGGGCAGATATCCTTCTCTGTAATAATAAGCTTTACCCTGTTTATCGCCCTTTTCGGCGGGCAGGGCTTTGACCCGACCTTTTTAGCCGCCCATCTCTGCGGCGGCGGCGTCATGCTCGGCGCTTTCTATATGGCGACCGACTACGCGACCTCGCCCGTAAGCAGATTAGGGCAGACGATATTCGGCGTGCTGATAGGCGTACTCGGCGCCCTCTTCCGCGTATGCGGCAACTCCGCCGACTCTTTCAGCTATTCGATAATCGTCGCGAACCTCTTCGTTCCCCTTATAGACACCTACATAGTTTCAAAGCCCTACGCTTTCCGCAAGAAAGCCATAAAGCTCCAGAACGGCGGGACGCCCGCCTCGAAGGGAGGAGACAAGAAATGAGCTCGAAAAGCATTTTTAAGCGCATACCCAAGCCGGTCGTTACCCTTGCGCTCATCTCCCTTATAGCAGGTCTCGCTTTAAGCTCGGTCTTCACTCTGACCGAAAGCGCTATCGCCTACAATAAAGAGCTTGCCGCGCAGGAGGCGTACCGCGCCGTTCTGCCGGAAGCCGAGACCTTTGAAAAGGTCCCTGTGCCCGTCGATATTGAAGGTCAGGTCTACGGCGACTCATTCGGGCGCACCTTCATAAACGAAGCCGTCGCGGGGAAAGACGCGTCGGGCGGCATCGTCGGCTACGCCGTGTCTTCGACCTGCGCCGAGGGTTACTCGGGCAACGTGACGCTTACGGTAGGCGTCAAACCCGACGGCACTTTGACCTCCGTATCCTTTACCGAGCTTAAGGAAACGCCAGGCAAGGGCATGCTCTGCGACGAGCCCGCGTTTAAAGACCAGTTCGTCGGAAGAAACGTTCCCGCCTTTAAGCTCTTAAAAGACGGCGGAAGCGAAGCGCCCGACGAGATAGACGGCGTTTCGGGCGCGACCATTTCCTCTAAGGCGGTCGTAAACGCGGTCAACGCCGCGCTCGATTTCTGCGCGACACAAATCGGGAGGTAAACCATGAACAAGTATTTGGAACGCATATATAACGGCGTTATAAAGGAAAACCCGACTTTGGTGCTTATGCTCGGCATGTGCCCGACGCTCGCCGTGTCCACGCAGGCGTCGAACGGCATAGGGATGGGGCTTTCGACCATGGCGGTGCTTATCCTCTCAAACGTCATAATATCCATTCTGCGCAAGGTGATACCCGATCAGGTGCGCCTGCCCTCTTACATAGTGATCGTTGCGTCCCTCGTCACGGTGACAGAGCTTTTGATGGAAGCGTACACGCCGGCGGTCTTTAAGGCGCTCGGCATATACATCCCCCTTATCGTCGTCAACTGCATAATCTTAGGCAGAGCGGAAGCCTACGCCAATAAAAACGGCCCGGGGCTCGCGGCGTTAGACGGCCTCGGCATGGGGCTCGGCTTTACTATCGCGCTTACCCTTGCGGGGCTCGTGCGCGAAGTTCTCGGCTCGGGCACGGCGTTCGGCTTAAAGGTGCTTCCCGACTCTTTCCCGAAGATAGGTATTTTCATTCAGCCGCCCGGAGCCTTCTTCGTAATAGCGCTCTTTATAATCATAATGAACGCGATAGGCATAAAGACGCGCCAGCGCGAGCTTGTTGAAAACGACGGCTGCGACGGCTGCTGTGCGACCTGCGCCACAGTCTGCGATAAGAAAGAAGAGGTGGAAAGCAAATGAAATCTCTTATACTTATTATCATAGGAAGCGCGCTTATAAATAACGTCGTTTTAAATCAGTTCCTCGGCATATGCTCATTTTTAGGCGTTTCAAAGCAGATGAAAGCGTCCGCGTCTCTCGGCGGCGCCGTCATATTCGTTATGACGATAGCGTCCGCGGTCGCAAGCCTTCTTTACGACTTTGTTTTAGCGCCCTACGGCATGAGCTTTATGAAGACGATAGTCTTTATACTCGTAATCGCGGCGCTCGTTCAGATAGTCGAGATGTTCCTTAAAAAGACGGCGCCCGCGGTCTATAAATCGCTCGGCATTTTCCTGCCCCTTATAACGACAAACTGCGCGGTTTTAGGCGTCGCGCTTACCAACGCGCAGAGCGGCAATAACTTTATAGAGAGCGTTCTTTACGGCATAGGCACGGCGATAGGCTTTACTCTCGCTATCGTGCTTCTCGCCGGCATCAGGAGCCGCATACGCGAAGAGGACCTGCCCGCGCCGGTGCGCGGCGCGCCCGTCGTCCTTATAGCCGCGGCGCTTATGTCGATAGCCTTTATGGGCTTTTCCGACCTGGCGTTTTAAAGGAGGCGGAAAAATATGATAATACTTATCACGACCATAGTAAT
>JAFSVO010000166.1 GCA_017444965.1 Clostridia bacterium
CACCGTAAAGTGCTCTTTTTAGTTATGGTCGGAGTGGCGGGATTTGAACCCACGGCCTCTTGGTCCCGAACCAAGCGCGCTACCATCTGCGCTACACCCCGTTTTTCGACAGCGATATTATTATACACGCTGCAGGTTTAATTGTCAACAAAAAAACATCTTTTCCTGTGGATGATCCGCGCGCTTATAACGACGCGTTTTCCTCGTTTTTCAATTTAAGGTTGAGAAAGCCCGTTCTGGCGTGTATAATTAAACCGACCGATGGGTTATCGGAAAAATACGCGCGAAAAAGGAGTACCGCTATGAAAAAGACAGTGACCCTTCTGCTCGTTTTGGCTCTGGCGCTTATCTTAACGCTTTCGCTCACCGGCTGCGGCAAGGAGGAAAGCCCCCCGACAGACGAAGAGATAGCGCTTATTGACGTGAGCGATCTTGACGCGGTCAAAGAGCTTAATCACAAGCTGTTTGTGGCGAACCTTCCCGAAACGGTCTTTAAAAACCACGAATCCTTCGCGGTCACCTGGTCTATGCACGCCGCGGAAGACGTCCCGGACCAGTACTGCTATATGACCGAAGGCCGCGTATACAGCGAATGGTCCAACGGAGTAAGTCAGTATACCGAGGGCCGCGTCTATTACGTCGCGACTTACGCTCCGAACGATTATTCCTTAACGTGCGCGCTCAACTTAAACCCCGACGCGAGTATATCGTATGCCGCCGTCATACCGGCGGATGAAAGCCGCATGTTCAATTACGACACCGACGTTCTGGACAAGGTGTTCGAGCAGGACGGCAAAATACACCTGCAGTCGCACTATACCGAGGAGGGCTCGAAGAACTGGCTTCTGAATAACCTCGGCCGTGAAAGAGCAGGCGAGAACGTTTACAGCGAAGTTATCTCAGACGCCGACACCTACGAGCTCGAAAGCATGACTATCTATCTCGAAAAGGACGGCGAGCGCACGGTCGCCTTCACCGGCACCGCGCGGTACGACGTCCCGACTCCCGCGGCTGCCGAAACGCTGCTTTCTTTCTTTAGGCGCGGAAGCGAGAATATGATGACCGTCACCATGATAACGGACAACGGCACCGAAGACGAGCTGAGCGTATCCGTCACCCTTCCGAAGAACACCGAATGCTCCTACGTTTGCGACGACCCCCTGCTCTCGTTTGACGATCCCGGGTATAAGACCCTGACCCATTGGGACCGCCTCAGCGACAGGACCTTCTACTACCTCAGAAACCCCGACGAAGAGACCGTCGCCCGCTATGAAAAGCTGGTCGCCGAAATGCTCGCGGAATAACGTTTTAACGGCTCAACAAAACATAATACCCGCCTTTTCGGCGGGTATTTTCAATTATAACACTTTATCAGCTTTTTCCCTGAAGTATCTGCGCGCTTATGACGCCGTCTATCGTGAGCAGGCGTTTCATCAGCGTTTCGCGCTTGACGCGCATATCCGCCGTGTTGACCGAAAGGGTTATGCCCGCCGCGCCGTCTATCGGTATGCTCTGGTTCACCGTAAGCACGTTGGCGCCGACTCTCGCGACGGCGTTCAAAAAGGACGAAAGCACGCCGGCTTTGTCGGTAAGCACCGCCTGAAGGGTTATTATATTGTCCTTATATTCGCGCGCGTACGGCTCGATGCAGTCGCGGTAACGGTAATATTCGCTGCGGCTTATGCCGACCTGTTTTACGGCTTCGCTGACGTTTTTCGCCTTGCCGGATATAAGCTTTTCGCGCACCTCGCACACCTGCAAAAGCCCCCTCGGCAGAGCGCGCTCGCTTACTATGAAAAATCTTTCGTCCTGCGGCATTCTTATCCCTCCAGCGCCTCGAGCAGACGCTCGACGCCCATATTAAAGCACGCGTAAACGGTATTCGGAAGCGCGCCGACGGAAGCGCAGGTGTACTTTTCGCCCGCCTCGGCGCCTATCGATAACGTGAAGGTAAGCTCGGCGTCCATATCGTCGAGATAAACGGTCGTTATCTCGTATTTCGCCGGTGAAAGCCCGTACTTAGAAAGGTCTTCGGCGTACGCGTTTTCGCAGTAGCTGAAATAAAGGGAGTTTACCGCCGAAACGACGCCCGCGGCGTTTTTAGCCGGCTTGCCGTTTACCGTGACAGACTTTATCCTGTCGGTCTTGACCTCGGGAAGCTCGTATATCAAAACGTGCTCGAACGCCGTTTTGTAAAACTTGTCGGAGCTTTCGCCGTCGACCGTGAAAATTACGTCCTCCGCGCCGCGAAGGTACGCGTAACGGTCGCCCGTGGCGGCTATCTTCGCGCCTAAATAAAGCACGTTTTCGGTGCCGTCGGACAGGCGGAAAAGTATCTCGCACGAGGGCGCGTCAAGCCCGAACGCCGCCTTTTTCTCGGGAAGCGTCCTTTTGGCTTTGAGCTTTGAGAGAAATTCGCCCATTTCCGTAAGCTCGGCGCCGTCCATCGGGTAATCGGGGAACTCGGCGCAGGTCCATTCGGCGCCTTTTCTTTCGAAGGTCAGCGCCTCCTCCCCCGTCGCCTTTATAAAAGTGACCGGTATATTATAGGACAAGACCTGCGTTTCCTCCGCCGCCGGCTCGGTATCCTCCCGCGGCTCTGATTTTTCAAGCGCGCCCGTCGACAAAAGGGCGTAGACGCCGCCGAGCACAAGCACCGCCGCTATCAGCGCGATAAGAGTTTTTTTCATTTTTTACCTCTTTCTGCGTCTTATATAGACGACGGCTCCCACGCAGAGGATCACCACCATAAGAAGCGCCGGATACACTATGCCCCACACGCTGCGCTGAAGATCGGTCGGCGCGAGCTTTGAGGCGTTTACGGCGGTCGAGCGGATAGAAATAGTCTGCTCCCAGTCGGAAAGCCACGCTAAAGCGTTTATGAACATATCGCGGTTAGAGCCCGAAACGTAGGCGTCTATCTCGTCGACGACAAGGTCGGCGCTGCCGAACCATACGACGCGGCTTTCGCCCTTCTGCGCCGCGACGCCGAGCGAGAAGGGACCGGAAGCGTCGCCCTCTTCCTTTTCAAGCGTCTTTACGTCTTCGCTAACCTTTGAGATAGAGGATTTTGAAGAAAAGAGAAGCGCGGTCGCCTCGACCCCCTCGGGAAGGTCGGAGCTGATATTTATGCCCTGCGGCATACGGAGAAGCACGCGCAGACCGTTGGCGTAAAGAGGCGCCGTAACAGTATGATAGTTGTTGTCGGGCATGACGTAATAGGGCCGCCCGGCAAAGCAGTAATTCGGGTCTGAATCGATAACGAAGCCCTTTTCGAGCGAAAGCCCGTACCCCGCCATTATTCCGTATAAATTGGGCGTTTCGGCGTTGCCGTAGGTCGTCAGAAGATAAAAGCTGCCGCCGCGGTCGAGATAATTTTGAAGTATCTCCGCCTCACGCGCGGAGATATCGCTTTCGGGCGCGCTCATAATAACGCAGGAAACGTCGTCGGGTATTTTTTCGACCGACAGGAGCGAAAGCTCTTCTATCTCGTAATTTTCAGCCCAGACGCTTTTTAAAACGCCGTCGTCGGGCACCTTTTCGCCGTGCCCCTGCGTAACGTAAACGCGCGGAACGGCGTCGCTGTCGACAAAGCTTAACGCGGCGGTTATCGCCTCTTCGCCCTTAAAATTCACGTCGACCTTGCCCGTCTGGGCAAGGGTCGCGCGGTCCATGGCGAAAATATCGCTGTAAGCGACGACCTTAGACCGCCTCGGGCCGTCGGCGATAACGCTTCCGTTTTCCACCTCAACGCTCGTGTACCTCGTCGTGAAATCGGGCTCGAGCGCAGGGTCTATAACGTGCACCTTTATTTTCGGGGTAAGGCTTTCGTAACGCTCTAAAAGCTGCTTTATATACTTTATATCGGCGGGCTCGGAGCTTGTGTCGCAGACGAGGTAAAGGTCGACGTCGCCCGAAAGCCCGTTCGCGATATCCTCAGTCTGGCGGGTAAGCTTGAAGCTGCCGTTATCGGTAAGGTCTATTTTCGTCACCGTTTTGGGAAGCTTCGCGACGACCGCGTTCAAAAGCAGGACCGCCGCGACGGCGGCTATGACCGAAAGCGCCGTTATTATACCGCGCTTTTCTGACGCGCTCTTTTTACGCATCAGCTCCACCTCCTTTTTTCGACCGACAGCGCGGTAAAGAAGAGGAAGAGCGCCGCGACCGAAATATAGTAGATCATCGTGCCGATATCAAACATACCGTAAACGAAATCGCTCATTTTTCCGAAGACGGAAAAGACCGAAAGAATTTTGGAAGCCGACCTTTCAAGAAGGCGCGGCGCGAGCCTGTAGACAAGTATCAGCCCGCCCTCGAGCACGACGGCGAACGCCGCCGCGGCGATAAAGCTTTTCGTCAGCGCGTAAATGCCGATGACTATCGCCACCGCGAAGAAGGTCAGTATGACGTAATTGGTCTTAGCCGCCGCCGGAATAAACGAGATTATATATCCGAGCGACGAAAGAAGCAGCATGGCGCACAGCGTGGCTATCGCCGAAACTATCTGGTTTTCGGTGAGCGAAGATATGAAAATGCCTATGGCGCAAAGCGCGCAGGACATAAAAAACATACCCAGAAGCGCGCCGTAAGCCGTCAAAAAGTTCACGTGCCCCATTATACTGAATATAAGCGGATAGGGTATGCATAAAATAAAGGCGATACCGATGACCGACACGGTGCCGAAAAACTTGCCGAGCACTATCTCCCCTATTGAAAGAGGCGACGTTAAAAGAAGCTGGTCGGTCTTCTGCCGGCGTTCCTCGGCAAAGCTTTTCATAGTAAGAAGCGGGATCATGACGGTGAACAGAAACCCGCTCGCGCTCTGTAAGGCGTATTCGAAATTGGGATATCCGTCGCCGAAATTCGTACTGTAAACGTAAACGGCGATAAGCAGTATCGTGCCCGCTATGACCGTATAACCGAGCATGTTGTTGAAATAG
>JAFSVO010000167.1 GCA_017444965.1 Clostridia bacterium
AGATAGCCGCTGTCGCGCATATAAGAAGGATAACGGCGTGAAAACGACTCCTCGGCGCGGACGCCGCGGCGCTCAGCTTTTCCGAGACAGCGTACTCAAGCTTTTCAAAGCGGGTCTCCGCCGTTTTTAAATAATTGCGTGTTTTGGCTGAAACGCGGGGGTGAACGTCAAGCTCTGATATCTTTGCGAAGAGAACGCGAAGCTTGCGGAAAAGGAAAGAAAAAGGCCCTTTTCCGATATTGGCGTATATGTTAAGGCGTCTTAATAAGCTTACGCTTTTGCTTATCCCGCGCGCGGCATAAGCGGCTTTATACGGCATGGGTATCCTCCCAATAATTACAAATCGGTAACAAAATAATGATACTATATATAGGGGAAAAAGTCAAGGCTTCGCGTTATAAATAACAAGAAATCTTTATCCCGCGCATTTAGCGGTACGGCGCGTCGTGGCGTAAAGAAAACCGCCGGCGTCGCCGGCGGTCCGTATTTAATATCAGACAGAAAAGTAAAGAGAAAAGGGACGCGGGCTTATATCCTTACGTTTGTCCCCGCAAGGTAACCCTTGACAAGATCGTCTACCGAAACAAGGTCGTTGTTTACGGAATAATCCGAAACCTTTATAGAGCCCGACCTCAGTTCCTCCTGGAATATCTTTTCCGTTCCGCAGTGGGGGCATTTGCACGCGAAGTTCACCTTGACGTAGACCGTGCCCGTGCTTTCATTGTCCGAGTGGTTTATGACCATTCTGCGCGAGGCCTCCTCGGATTCGGTGTGCGCCGGGTCGCCGAGCCGCGCTCCGCACTTGTCGCAGGTAAGGTTCTGCACTCTTTTCTTAGCGCGCTTCGCGATGTAGACGACGTAAAAGCATAAAATGGCGAAAAGACCCGGGATCAGAGCGACGACCGTGAAAATGCCGTTAGCGTCTTTTATTACGTTTCCCAGAACTACTAAAACTATCGCCGCCGCTAAAGCGATTATAAAATACGTCTTGGCTTGCTTTGAAAGGGCGTTTGCCTGCTCAACGCTTGTTATCGGCTCCTTAAGGCTTTTGAAAAAAGATTTCATAATTGCACGCTCCGTTCTTTTTATTAAATATCTAATATGTGCGCCGTACTTTTTGTCTGATAATGCGGTCAGTTGTAATACGCGCCGTGCGTCACCTCCGCTTCGAAACTAAGGTCTGAAAAACTTGTCCTGTAAAGCGTACTTAAAAACCCGTCGCGATCGGGCGTATAGTCGCCGAACTTGAGGGTCGCGGTCAGCTCCTTTTCTTCGCCTTTCTTAAGCTCAAAAGAGGAATTGCTCCCGTAAGAGCCGAAGGACGAGTCTATCGTGCCTATGACCTTTCCGCCGCTGTTTTTAACGTAAGTCGTAATATCGAGATATCCCCAATCGGCATGCGTGCCGTTTTTCGCCTTTATCTTCAGCTTTACGGTATAGGGGTCGCTATAGTCGCGTTTGTCGACCGAGCTTATTTTATTCGTCACCGTTAAATATATTTTTGACAGATCCGTCTCGGCGTCTCTTACGAGCTTAAGCCCTATGAAAAAGCACACGAGCGCGGCGATGAAAAGAAGGATATTTATTACCGTCGCTTTTTTTTGG
>JAFSVO010000168.1 GCA_017444965.1 Clostridia bacterium
GGCGCTGTGAGCGAGCGCAGTAAGGCGATCACAGATCAATTAAACACAAGCTGTACGAGAAGCATATAGCAAACCGTGCCGCAGGCGACGGAAAGGAGCATCTTTTTCTTCCATACGTGCACGGCGACGGTGACGGCTATGGCTATAAGCTCGGGCGCGCCGCGACTGCCCGAAAGAAACGACACGTTTTTAAAACAGTAAACTACGAGCATGCCGAAAACGGCGCAAGGAAGCGCGTTGCCGAGATAGCGGATAAACTTCGGCGTCGGCTTTTTAGGCGAAAAGACGATAAACGGGAGCGCCCTTGTAAGCACCGTGCCGAGTACGCACAGCCCTATAGTTATTATCTGCTGATGAAGAGGCATTCCGGTCATTTCTCTTCACCTCCGCCGTATATCGCGCCTATCGGCTTTTTAAACAGGGTGAGAAGCAGAAGGATAGTCAGCATGGACGGCGCCATAAAATACTCTTTCCCGAAAACGAGAAGGCATAAAATCGTTGAGCCTATACCGATAAGCGCCGTATACTTTTTCTTTTCCTTCATAAACTGATCTGTAAAAATAACGACGAACATCGCCGTCATAACGAAATCGAGTCCTTTTGTGTTAAAGGTGAAAAGCGAGCCTAAAAGCCCGCCGACGGTCGCGCCAGATACCCAGTATAAATGATTGAGCAGGGTAACGAAGAACATAAACCACCCTTTATCAACGTCTTCGGGGATACGCGCCGAGTAGTTTATCGAAAAGGTCTCGTCGCACATGCCGAATATAAGGTAGGGCTTTTTCCACCCCATCCCTTTATAAATATCGAGCATCGTTATTCCGTAAAAAAGATGCCTCGACTGCACGAGCAGGGCTATTAAGAACGTCTCAAGCGGCGCGAAAGCCGACATAAGCATACTTCCGGCAATAAACTCAAGCGAGCCGCCGAAAATAAGCAGGCTCATAAGCATGGGATAAACGAAGGAAAAGCCGTTCGCGTTCATAAGTACGCCGTACGCGAGCGCAAGAAACCAGAAGCCCGCGAAAATAGGCACCGTAAAGGGGCATGCGGCGCAAAACGCTTTTATTCTTTTGCCGCGGTCGGTTTTCGTTCTGTTATCCATAAAGGACTTTACCCGCCTTTTTTATAATAATTCCCCGGAAGTTTTCCCCCGGGGGTTATTATATTTTAATAAATGGTCACCGAGGTGCCGGGAGTTATAGTCTGAAGGATCTTTATCATGCTTTCTTCGGATACCGCGACGCATCCGCCGGTGTATCTGTCTTCGTTGAGCCAGCAGTGAAGGAAAATCGCGTTTCCGGCGTAGGGCGCGCACGCCTTATTGTAGCCCATATCGAGGAAATAGGCGTAGCGGATGGGATAATCGATAAGATGCTCGTCTTCGCTGTGGTCGACGTCAGGCTCACGGCTCGCGTAAATAAGCTGATTATATTTTTTGGCGTTGCTTCCCGTGGCGCACCAGTACATATCGTCGGTCACTTTGGTATATGGAAGTATACTTCCCGGGTCGTCCTTTATGCCGTACGCCTCGCCTACCGTCCAGGTGCCGAGGGGCGTTTTCACGTCGCCCTCCGACTGCTTACCGGCGCCGTTCTTGCCTATAAGCGCGGGGCAGGAAAAGACCTTTTCATACTTACCGCCCTTCGCCGTATACAGCGTGAGCTCGGCGTGGTAATCGCCGTTTATCGGGCACTTTACGCCTATTCTGTATTCGCCGTCGCGCTCTTTTGATATCGGCTGACCGAACAGAGTCGCCTCGACTTCGTCTTGTGATATTACGTTCTTATACTTTTTATAACGGGAATTGTCGATAAGGGTATAAATCAGCAGCCCCGCGAGGACGGCTATTACGACCGCCATCGCGACGATAGTAAGAACGGCTTTTTTGCTCATATACGCACTTCTCCTTGTTTTTGGTTCGCGTAGGCGATCATAACTGCGAAAGACAGAGTCATTCGCTTACTCCCACTCCACCGTCGCGGGGGGCTTGCTCGTTATATCGTACACGACGCGGCTGACGTTTTTGACCTCGTTCGGGATGCGCGAGCCGGCTCTTTCGAGCACCTCAAAGGGCAGGCGCGTCCATTCGGCGGTCATAAAGTCGTCGGTCGTGACAGACCTAAGCGCCACTGTATAGCCGTAGGTGCGGTCGTCGCCCATAACTCCAACGCTTTTGGAGTCGGTCATAACGGCGAAATACTGGCTCGCCTTTTGGGGAAGCGCCGCCCTTTCGACCTCTTCTCTGAAAATGGCGTCGGCCTCTCTTAAAATATCGAGCTTTTCACGCGTTATCTCCCCTATCACCCTTATGCCGAGCCCGGGGCCCGGGAAGGGCTGGCGCTCTACTAAATATTCGGGCAGAGAAAGCTCGCGGCCGAGCTGCCTTACCTCGTCTTTAAAAAGCAGACGCAGGGGCTCGATTATCTCTTTAAAATCAACGAAATCGGGCAGGCCGCCTACGTTGTGGTGGCTCTTTATGGTCGCCGAGGCGCCGAGCCCCGATTCTATCACGTCGGGATAGATGGTGCCCTGCGCGAGGTAATCGACCGCGCCTATTTTTTTGCCTATCTCTTCAAACACGCGGATGAACTCTTCGCCTATCACCTTTCTTTTGCGCTCGGGCTCGGTAACGCCCTTAAGCTTTGAAAGGAAGCGTTCGCCCGCGTCAATTGCCATAAAGTTTACATTTCTGTTTTCAAATATCTCGCGTATCTGCTTTCCTTCGTCCTTTCGCATCATGCCGTGGTCGACGAAAACGCAGGTAAGGTTGCTGCCCACCGCCTCGGCTAAAAGCGCGGCGCAAACCGACGAATCGACACCGCCCGAAAGGGCCAAAAGCACCTTGCCATCGCCTATTTTCTCACGCAGGTCGGCGACCGCCTTTTTGCAGAAAGAGCCCATATACCAGTCGGGAACGCAGGCGCAGATCTTGAAAATGAAGTTTTTGAGCACCGTTTTGCCGTATTCGGTATGAGTGACCTCGGGGTGGAACTGCACGCCGTAAAGCTTCTTTTCGTCGTTCGCCATGGCGGCGCATGAGCAGACGTCGGTATCCGCCGTAACGGTAAAGCCCTCGGGCACACGTTTGACGTAGTCGGTATGGCTCATAAAGCATATGCTTTCGCGCGGGACGCCCTCAAGTATCGGAGAATGGCGGACTTTAAGCTTTACCCTGCCGTATTCGCTCGTCGCGCCGGCGCCCGTGACCTCGCCGCCTGCGAGATGCGCCATAAGCTGATGCCCGTAGCATATACCCAGAACGGGGATGCCGAGCGAAAGCACGCCTTTATCGAAGGAGGGCGCGCCCTCGGCGTAGACGCTGTTCGGGCCGCCGGTGAAGATTATGCCCCGGTAGCCCTCGCGCTTTATTTCGTCAACAGTTATTTTGTCAAAGCCCCTGACCTCGGCGTAAACGTGTTCTTCACGCACCCTGCGGGCTATGAGCTGATTATACTGTCCTCCGAAATCAAGGACGAGTATCTTATTTCCCATTTTTCTCCTCCGAAAACTCTATGCTGTTCTTTACAAAGCCGCGGAAAAGCGGATGGGGATGGTTGGGGCGGCTCTTGAACTCGGGATGGAACTGCACGCCGACGAACCATTTATGCGCGGGGTTTTCGACTATCTCTACAAGCTTCCCGTCGGGCGACTTTCCGCACGGGATAAGCCCCTTATCGATAAACTCCTGCATATAGTCGTTATTGAACTCATATCTGTGGCGGTGGCGCTCGAAGATATTCTCTTCATCGTAAAGCTCTCTTGAGATACTGCCGTCTTTGAGCACACATGGGTATTTGCCGAGGCGCATTGTGCCGCCCTTCGCCGTGATCCCCCGCTGCTCGGGCATAAGGTCTATTACGGGATGTGCGGTTTCAGGCGCGAACTCGGTCGAATGGGCGTCTTTATACCCTAAAACGTTGCGTGCGAACTCTATTACGGCTATCTGCATACCGAGGCAGATGCCGAAATAGGGCGTGCCCGTTTCGCGCGCATATTTCGCGGCGCAGATCATACCCTCGATCCCTCTGTCGCCGAAGCCGCCCGGCACTATTATGCCGCCGCAGTCTTTGAATATCTCGGGCGCCGTCTCGGACGTGACTTCTTCCGAGTCGACCCATTTTATCTTTACGTCGCAGTAGTAATCCGAGCCCGCGTGGAAAAGCGATTCCTCAACGCTCAAATAGGCGTCGTGAAGCTTTACGTACTTGCCGACGAGCGCTATCTGCACCGTCTTATTCGGGGATTTGATCCTTTTGACCATCTCGCGCCAGGAGTTAAGGTCGGGCTCTTTTACGTTTAGCTTAAGCTTTGAGCAGACGGCGCGAGCAAGCCCCTCTTCCTCAAGCATAAGCGGCACTTCGTAAAGAGTCTCTGCCGTCGGGTTCTGTATTACGCAGTCGGGAGATACGTTGCAGAAAAGGGCGATCTTGTCGCGTATGCCGTCGTCAATAGGCTCGTCCGTGCGGCAGACGAGGATATCGGGCTGAATGCCTACCGACAAAAGCTCTTTAACGGATCTTTGGGTGGGCTTGCTCTTAAGCTCGCCGCTTCCCGGAAGGGATACTATAAGAGGAACGTGGATATAAACGACGTTTTCGCGGCCGACGTCGGTCGCGACCTGCCTTATCGCCTCTAAAAAGGGCTGGCTCTCTATATCGCCGACGGTGCCGCCTATCTCGCATATCGCGACGTCGGTGTTGTCTTTGTCAAGCGCGTAGATGCGGCGCTTTATCTCGTCGGTCACGTGAGGGATTATCTGTACGGTGCCGCCTAAATACCCGCCCTCGCGCTCGCGGTTAAGTATCGACCAGTATATCTTGCCGGAGGAAACCGACGAGTCGCCGTCGAGCGACTTGTTTACAAATCTCTCATAATGCCCGAGGTCTAAATCCGTTTCGGCGCCGTCGTTCGTGACGAACACTTCGCCGTGCTGATAAGGACTCATCGTGCCGGGGTCGACGTTTAAATAAGGGTCGAACTTCTGGTTTCGGACCCTAAGTCCCCTCTGCTTGAGTAACCTGCCGAGCGACGCTGCGCATATGCCCTTTCCGAGCCCCGATACGACGCCGCCCGTAACGAATACGTACTTCATTTTATCCCTCCTCGTTTTTAAAAAAATATACTATAAATTATAAAACCGCCCCTTTTCTATGTCAAAGGTTTTTTACAAAAATTTTGTAAAAAAAAGAGATTTTTTCGGGGAGGGAAAATCTTTGAAAATGATGCCGGCGCATTCTGCGCCTTATGATGTTTCTTCGCTTTGCTCCGAAATGATGCCGCTCCCTAAAGGTCGCAATGATGCGACGTTTGCCCCCAATGTCCCGCAGGACACATCATAAGCGAAGCGACATCACTGCCGAAGGCGACATCATTTGCCCGACAGGGCAAACATCATTCAAAAAAAGAGAACTGCCTTTGCAGTTCTCTTTTTTTGGTATGCCCGATGCGATTCGAACGCACGGCCTTTGGAGTCGGAGTCCAACGCTCTATCCAGCTGAGCTACGGGCACTTAAGGCTTATTGCTGTTTGCCCGCATCGCTCTGCGGCTTTTTGTTCTGCGGACGGCGGCGGCGACGGTAATTGTTTTTCTTTCCGCCGCTCTGCATGGGCTGTTTGGTAGTCGCGCCTTCGGGGAGAATTACTACCTTACGGTTGGGCTCGTTGCCCGTCGAATAGGTGGAAACGCCTTCTACGTCCTGAAGCGCGGAATGGATCACGCGGCGCTCGTGCGAGGGCATGGGGTCGAGCGCGACGGGCTTTTTGTACTTAAGCGCCTTTTCCGCCATTTTTTTGGCAAGGCTCTCGAGTGAGTCCTCCCTGCGGGAGCGGTAGCCCTGGGCGTCTATCATGACTCTCCAGTGGTCGTCTTCGCCGCGGTTGGCGACGACCGTCGTAAGGTACTGAAGCGCGTCGAGCGTTTCGCCGCGCCTGCCTATTACGGCGTTTAAATTGTCGCCCGATATCTCCATGTGGATATTTTTTTCTTTAAGGTCTTCGGTGACCTTGACCGTGCAGGGCGTGCCGAACTTGACTAAAAGCCCCTCGGCAAACTCTTTTGCGCGCTCGGTAGGCGAGCTTTGGAAGCTTACTTTCACGACCGCGGGCTGTTTGCCTATTCCCAGAAAGCCCGACTTGGGCTGTTTTACGACCTCTACCTCAACGTCGTCTCTTTCAACGCCGAGTTTTACAAGAGCGTTATTTATAGCGTCGTTTATCGAATTTACTTTTTCTTCAATCGATTTTATAATTTTTCCAACTTTTATTTTTCCAGTTATTTATTGATAA
>JAFSVO010000169.1 GCA_017444965.1 Clostridia bacterium
ATCCTTTAATTATATGCTTTTACAAGCCGGAGACAATTCTACGTTTTATTTATACTGAAAAGTTATATTGCCGCCGATGGCGGCAGTTATATTGTGCCTTACGGCACAGTTATATTTTTCGCATACGCGAAAAGTTATATTATATTCGCCCTTAAACTGCGCGAAGCGCAATATAACTTGTCCGTAGGACAAATATAACTGCGAAGCAATATAACTCGCGCCTGCGCGAATATAACTGCGCCGCGCCGCGGCGCTTACGCCCACTTATCCTCGCTTTTGGCTTTCCTTATTCCGGGGAGAAGGCCCTGGTGCTGCCACAGGAACCACTGCTCACCCTTTTTGCGAAGCACGACTTCACGCGGGGAGTCGGCGCCGCCCGATTTAAGGAAGAGCTTCGCGTAGCCCTCGTTATCGAAGCTGTAGGGATTTGTCTCTACCGTAAGGGTGAAGGGCTCCGCCGGGGTGTAGTCGTTTTCGGGAGTCGCGCCCGCGAAATAGGAAAACGGCACGAGCTTTGTGTCGGCAAATCTGTCCTTTAAGAACTGCTTATCGAGGTTGGAAAGCTCTTCCGGTCCCTTTAAGAAATTGAGCATCTCTTCGCCTATCGAAGGCGCCGCGGCGTAAACGCAGAGCGCGCAGACGGTAAGCGCCGCCGTCTTGAAGGGGGTGTCGAGCGCCGCCTCGGGCAGAGCCTTCAGCTCGCCTAAGCTTTCGGGGAGCGCCGTAAATGTAAACGTCTCTTTGGCGCCGAAAGCGCCTTTGACGGCGTTTGCCGCCTCGTCGGCTTTTTTCCTGAGGTTGTCGAAAATACTCATTTATTTATCCTCCTGTTTAATTATAAACGGAACGTAGCTCCGAAGTAGGAGCCCTCGGAGAATGAATTGAAACCCTGCGGGTTTCAATTCATGCGGGTATTTGCATTTTTACAAGGCAAATACCCGCCCTTTTTCAGAACTTTCCGCCGCCGCCCCCGTGGGAGCCGCCGCCTCCGCCGCGCGAGCCGCCGCCCGAGCTTGAGCTCGACTGCCGCTCGGTCTTCGTTACGTTCTTGTAAAGGAAGACGTCCTCGCTTTTTTCAAGCTTCATACTGCCCTCGGTTACGTACTCGTTCGCCTCGGTCTTCTGCTTCACGCTCTTGAGCTGCGCCTTCAAAACGCCGCGCGTGATAAGTCCGACGATAAGCCCTAAAACGACCGCTATCACGGCGTTCATCGGGCTGCCGTACTTCGAGTAGTTAAAATAGGTGTTGACGTCCTTGATATACCGCCTGAACGCCGCGTGATAGTCGCCGGAGCTTAAGCCCGCGTCTATCATGTGCTCTCCCATAGAGTCTATCTTGCGGTCAAGAACGCCGCGGGTATGCTCGCCCGTCGTCGTTATGTACCAGTCGCGGTCCGCCATGCTGATAAGCAGAAGGACCCCCTCCGGCCCGTAGCCGTGGCTGTCGTAGTAATCGTCGGCGAAGGCGCGTGGATAGGAATTTCCTATCGACTTGGTCGTGACTATCGCAATGCTTATGCCGAGCTTTTCGGATATCTCCTCGGCGTAGTTTGAAAGATCTATGTAATCCTCTTCGCACAAAAGGTTCGCGCCGTCGACGACAAACTGACCGTCCGCGCCGTTCGCTATCTCGTAAGTCTTATCCTCTTCGTCCGACGGAAGACGGGCGGACGCGCCGAGCGCTACAGCGTCCTCGTCGCCCTTTACGGCCTTAGCCCACTCGTCGGCGAAAAGCTTCGCGCCGCCGAGGAAATCGCCCGCGCGCATAAGCTCCATCGCGGCGTCGGTCACGGCGGACGCGCCCTCTGTCGACACTATCTCCTTCGGGATGCCGAGTCGTATCGTGTCGTAAAGCTTATCCTCGTCGCTTAAGAAGAAGATAACGAGGTTGTCGCGGTACCCGTCCTTCGCCGCCTCCGCCTCTTCGGCGGCGTCAAAATCGCCGCCCGTCGAGGATTTGAAAAGCATGACGATGTCGGTCGAGACGTCGGCGCTCTTATCCGCGAGATATGCTTCAAGCTCGTCGGCCTCTTCAGCCGTGAAATAGCCGATCTCGTCGACGAAATAGCGCTGCGCCGCAAAGCACGCGACCGAGAGGGCGCAGAGAAGAAGCGCGGAAACTAAAATAATTCTCTTCATATCCGCCACCTCAGAAAACGCCGAGCCACAGGAATATCCCGTAAGCCGCGAGCGCCACGCCCAGAGCCGTCAGCCACAGAACGCGCGCCGCTTTGCCCTTGTCGCATGGCAGGTCGCCGACGAGCTTTCCCGTCTGCCCGTTCATGGCGAAAACGTACTTGTTGCCGCGCCACGTCGTGTTGAGTATCCACACGGGGAAAAGCCCGTACCGCGCGTGCGCGTGCTTTAAAACGACGCCCGAGCTTTCGACGTTTACCGACGAATAGCCCGTGACCGTCGTGCGGAAAAGGTCCTCAACGCTTCTTTTGATGCGAAGGCGCGCCCTTTCGGTGCTGTCCTCGGCTGTTACGTCGAACTTGTCGGCAAGGTACCCCGCAAGGTACGCCGTCTGAAAATCGACCGCCTCGCTCATATCGAAGGGCTCGAGCGAATCCATAAGCGCGTCGTCCATTTTAGACGAGCCGTCGCAGGGCACGCCCTGAAAGTCCACGTCGCCCACCCTCGTCGCGGCGAAGTGGCTCGTTTCGGTGTAGTTGTAGCGCGAGTCGCTCCAGTGCCGGACGCGCGTCGCGTGATAGCGCACGTCGGCGTGGGAGTTGGCGTCAAAGAGCCAGAAGGGCACGTAAACGCCCTTTATCTCGTCTATGTGGTTCTGGTCCTTAAAGACGCGGGGCAGCAGCTTTTTGCCCTTGAAATGGTTGAAAAGGGCTTTCTTTGCTTCCTCTTTGTCCTTTTTGAAGGGGATGACAAGGTCGGGGCGCAGCTCGCCCGAAAGGTTGCCCGCCATAACGACGACGTTGCCGCAGTAGGGGCACTTTGTCGCCGCCGTGGTCTCTTCGGTTATGACCTGTCCGCCGCAGGACTGGCAGAGGTAAAGCGCCATTCCCTGCTGCTCCTCGGACAGCCACTCCTGCCCCGGCGTGCTCTCGAACTGCATGTCGTCCTTCAGCACGTCGTCGTACGCCTTTAAGGCGTCTACGTCGAATTCGGAATCGCAGAAGGGACACTTCATCTTCTGCGTCCCGCTCGAAAACTCAAGCGCGCCGCCGCAGTTCGGACATTTGTACTGTATAAGATCGGGCATAATTTATCCCGCCTTACTTCGTTATATCGTTGTCGTCAAAGGGGTCGCCGCACTCGGGGCAGAACTTCGGGGGATATATTCCCCGATGCAGTTATCTACCAGAGCCTGCTCATAGGGATTCGCCGGAGCGTTTCCGGCATACACGCTCAAAGCATACTTTTCACAGATCTCATCCCAGAATTTCGGGATC
>JAFSVO010000170.1 GCA_017444965.1 Clostridia bacterium
CGGCGAAGGAAGGATCGAGGCCGCGAACGATATATGGCGCAGCTATATTAACGTCGGAACAAATACAGTCTACGTTTTTGAAGACGTACAATGCGACTGTTACTTCACCTGCGATAAATCCGGCGTGATCAAATGTCACAGCAACAGTGCGCGCATATACTTAAACGACTTCTTCGCCGGCGACGGAACGTACGTACTGCGCGAAAACGAGCACGGCGAAGAGGTATTCTTTATCGGTATTTTCAACGCCGACACGTCGATCGTAAACGGCGAAGCAGACCTATCGCTGTTCCTCGGCGACAACGCATTAAATTATAACGTTGAGAAAATGCTTTTTGTCGACGGGACTTACGACGTATATCTGGTCAGCGTGCCGGATAACGCGTGGATAGACGAACACGCCCGCCCGGTAAGGCTTATTATCGATACCGGTTCCGGTCGGCTCGTTTATGACGATATTATGCGCGAGTGGGAAAGAAGTACAAGCGTTATTGAGCTTTCGCACAAAATCAGAAGAGTTCTTAATGAAAACGGCGTCGAACTATCTTCAAAAGATATCCCGGAAAAGTTCTTATCTGCCGATAATCTTCCCGACATTGACGACGAATACCCCTACGAAAACTTTAAATTCTTCCTTACCTACGATACCTCGGACTATTTCTCTTTAGAATCAGACGGAGATAATTCCTATATCACGCCTGATATGTGGGAAGACCTGCGCTACTGCACCGCAGTTTCGTTTATCAAAGACGTCCTGCGCGCCGTTAAAGGCGACGGATATAACGGCAACGCGGCGGATACGTTATTAAGGCTTTACGACGAATCAGGCGAGGATCGCGATCCGTCCGAGTATATCAATCAGGGCGACCTCGATCACCTTGTTTTCGATATTTTAAGCGACATGCTCGGCGATAAAACATACGTAAGCAACGCCTTCGAGCTTTCAAACGCGCAGAGCGGCAGCGGCGATATCGTCGTATGTGAAAGCTTCGAGGTCGCCGACGATATTGTAATCGCCCCCGGAAGAACTCTCACCGTACCGGAAGGCGTTACTTTAACGGTAAACGGAGGCAGTCTTACGTTTAAGGGGCAAACGTCCGACGGGACGGTATACTGCGATACGGAAAGCTCTGCCGAAAACCCCGGCTTCTACAGTCACGACGTTTATTCCCTCTTCGAAAACAGAGGCACGGTAAATATTCTGAGCGGAAGCGTTACTTTGGAAAAATGCTCGTCTCTTGACAACTACGGAACGGTAGACTTAAACGGCGGAAAGCTTATCACTCTTGACGGCGAAAGAAGGTACGCCGGCTTCTATAAAGTCGAAAACGGCGTTATCGAGACGACGGGTCCCGACGAAAACGGCGACTACAAAGCAGTGTTTTACGACAGTATGCCCGACGAAAGTTCATACGACCATTCCGTCGTAGGTTACTTCAATTACGACGACGTCGTTTCCGCGTACGTCAATAATCAGGGAAGCATAAACGTAAATCACGGCGGAATAGAGACGGGCGGCTACGGATATTTCTTAAACGACGGCTTTATTCTGATATCCGAGTCGGGCGAGTTCCGCGTAAAGTGCTACGTTGATACGAACGGCGATATTATAAATCACGGAAGCGTTCTGCTTGAAGATTACGGCATAATAGATCAAAAGGGTTTCGTATTAAACGGCGGGACTACAACTCTTGAAGACGAATCGCTTTATGCCGTCAACGTGTTTTATGACGAGGAAGGGCAAAACAGCACTGCCGCAACGCTTATTAACGACGGAACGATAACCGTCGGCAGTACGTCCGTATTAAATATATCGGCATTCAAGAATGACGAAGACGAGTTAAAGGGAACGCTCGTAAATTACGGGACGACGGTTTTAAACGGCAGTCTGGAAGTATTCGGGTCGTTCGTAAAAGAAAGCGGTTCGGTACTCTCTCTTAACGACGGCAATTCCGTATATATCGACGAGCACGGAATGTTTATGGCGGGCGTGGCGTCTGACGAGGAATACGATTCAGCAGTAAGCGATACGAGCGTTAACGCCTGCGGCATTCACTACGCGTTGAATATAGCCGAAAGCTCTTCGCGCTTTGAAGTAATATACGTCTTTGAAAACGGCGAGCTTTCGGTCACGAACGGCGCCGTACTTAACGCGGGGCTTATCGTAAACGAGGGCAAAATATCTATTGAGGACGGCGCGGCAATTAACGCGGGCGGATATATTGAAAACGGCGGCTCGGTAACCCACGGCGCCGTAAACGTAAACTGAACAATATGCAAAAGCAGCGCTGCAGAAATATCTGCGGCGCTGCTTTATAATTATGCAATTCAATCTCCGAAGAATATTCCCGTATCCCTTGCCGTCTGTATAAGCGGATGATCTTTAGGCAAAAACTTCGTTCTGCTCGCCGCCTCCGAAAGGGGCACGGGAACTATTTCGTTATTCTGCATGCCTACCATGTATCCGTATTTTTTATCCATGATAAGGTGAGCCGCGGCGGTACCGAACCTTGTCGCGAGCACTCTGTCGAGCGGACACGGAGGGCCGCCCCTCTGGTAATGCCCCGGCACGGCTACGTGAGGCATGGTACCGAGTATATCTTTAAGCTGATTTGCGACTTTATAAGCGACCGACGGCTGTTCCATCCTGTCTTTTATGGCGCGTCTTTCGTCTTCAGATAGAACGACGTCGTCTTTTGAGACCGCGCCCTCGGCGACCGCAATAATTGAATAGAGCCTGCCCTTCTTACGCCTTTGCATTATGCCCTCGGCGACCTTGTTTATGTCGTAAGGGATCTCGGGGATCAGTATGCAGTCGGCGCCCGAAGCGATACCCGCGCTCAAGGTCAGCCAGCCCGCGTCCCTGCCCATAAGCTCGATTACGAACACCCTGCTGTGAGAAAACGCCGTCGTGTGGATATAATCAATAAAATTCGTAGCGATATCGACCGCGCTTTGATAGCCGAAGGTAGTGTCCGTGCCCCATATATCGTTATCTATCGTCTTGGGCAGCGTAACGACGTTCATTCCCGCGTCCATAAGAAGCTTCGCGCTTTTCTGAGTGCCGTTTCCGCCGATAACGACAAGGCAGTCAAGATTAAGCCTGTTGTAAGTGTTAAGCATCTGCGGCATAAGGTCGTTTCCGTTTTCGTCGACTATCGCTTTACCCGGTATATACTTTTGTCGGGAAGTGCCCAAAATAGTTCCGCCCTGGGTTATGATACCGGAAAAATCCTTTGCTTCCATAAACTTATAGTCGCATTCTATAAGCCCGCGGTACCCGTCGTACATTCCGTAGATCTCGACGTTGTCAAGGTACTTGAAAAGCGCTTTGCCGACGCCTCTTATAGCGGCGTTCAGCCCCTGGCAGTCTCCGCCGCTCGTGATAATACCTACGTTAACGTTTCTTCTCATATTGATCACCTTAATCACACGTACTTTTTTATATTTTACCACACCGATATTCAAAACTCAATATTTACAACGCCCTGATATTGCTATAAAATATTTACAGATAAACTGATCGACGTATTCGGGGAGTTTGGCTTATGAAACTATATTTTATCGGCGCGGCGCATGAGGTGACGGGAAGCTGTATCCTTTTATCCGCCTGCGGCAAAAAAATACTTATCGACTGCGGTATGGAGCAGGGACGCGACGTTTTTGAAAACGCGCCTCTTCCCTATCCTCCCGCGAGTATAGACTGCGTATTTCTGACCCACGCGCACATAGATCATTCGGGAAAGCTTCCGCTTTTAGTCAAAGAAGGCTTCGGCGGCGCGATTTTCGCGACGGAAGCGACGTGCGAGCTGTGCGGCATAATGCTTCGCGACTCGGCTCACATACAGGAGTCGGAAGCGGAGTGGAGGAACAGAAAAGCAAAACGGGCGGGAGAAACTAAGGTCGAGCCTCTGTATACCACAGACGACGCGGAAGACGCGATCAGGCTTTTCAGAAAATGCGATTACGATAAGTTAACGGACGTTTGCGAAGGAATAAAAATCAGGTTTACCGACGCGGGGCATCTGCTCGGCTCTTCCTCGATAGAAGTTTTCATAAAAGAAAACGGGACTGATAAAAAGATAGTTTTTTCGGGCGACGTAGGCAACGTAAACAAGCCCATCCTTCGCGATCCGCAATACATAAAAGAAGCCGATTACGTCGTTACCGAATCGACTTACGGAAACCGCAGCCACGGCGCCGTTCCCGATTACGTTACGGCGTTTGCCGAAATAATTCAAAGAACTCTTGACCGCGGCGGAAATCTCGTTATACCCTCTTTCGCCGTGGGAAGAACGCAGGAGCTGCTCTACTTTATAAGAGAAGTAAAAGAAAAAGGGCTTGTTAAAGGGCATCCCTCTTTTCCCGTGTTCGTCGACAGTCCGCTTGCCGTCGAATCGACCAAGGTTTTCAACGAACACAGCATAGAGTGCTTTGACGAAGAAACGAAAAGTCTTATCCGTTCGGGCGTAAACCCGCTCGTTTTCGACGGACTTCATTTCGCGGTCACTTCCGAAGAATCTAAAAACATCAACTTTGATATGTCCCCGAAAGTAATCATCTCAGCGAGCGGAATGTGCGAAGCCGGCAGGATAAGGCACCATTTGAAGCATAATCTGTGGCGTTCCGAATGCACCGTGCTGTTTGTCGGATATCAGTCGGAGGGAACTCTCGGCAGAGTTCTTCTCGAAGGCGCGAAAGAGGTCAAGCTGTTCGGTGAAAATATTGAAGTTAAAGCTGAGATAACGACTATAAACGGCGTAAGCGGTCACGCCGACGTAAACGGGCTTTTAAAATGGATAGGCTCTTTTTCACCTAAGCCGCAAAGGGTTTTTGTCGTACACGGCGACGAATTGTCCGCCGACACATACGCCGCGCGTTTAAACAACGAGCTGTTCATCCCCTCTTACGCGCCCTACAGCGGCGACGTATGGGACCTTACGACCGATACTCAGACGGAATTCGGCTCAAAGAAAAAGATCGAAAAGAACAAGTTCGGCGCGTATTCGCCTGTTTTCGAGGCACTGCTCGCCGCGGGCGAACGCCTTATGGCTGTAATAAAGCGGCAAATCGGTCACCCGAACAAAGATCTTAAAAAGATGACGAAGCAAATAAACGATATCTGCGATAAGTGGGAGGATAATTAATCGGTTGACAACCGGGGCGTGATTATTTATACTGAAACTATGAAATAAACGCAACAGAATATATAAATACAGGAGGAACTATTATGAAAAAATTCGTTTGCGCCATTTGCGGTTACGTCCATGAGGGAGACACGCCTCCCGAACAGTGCCCCCAGTGCAAAGCTCCGGCTTCCAAGTTTTCCGAAGTAAAAGGCGAAAAGACTTACGCCTGCGAACACATAGTCGGCTGCGCCGAAGGCGCCCCCGCCGACATAATAGAGGATCTTCGCCGGAACTTCAACGGCGAGTGCTCTGAGGTCGGTATGTACCTTGCGATGAGCCGCGTCGCCGAAAGAGAAGGCTATCCCGAAATAGCCGAAGCATACAAAAGATACGCTTTTGAGGAAGCGGAGCACGCCGCAAAGTTTGCGGAGCTTTTGGGCGAAGTCGTAACCCCCTCTACCAAAAAGAACCTTGAGCTTCGCGCCGACGCCGAATGCGGCGCATGCGCCGGAAAGCTTGATTTGGCAAAGCGCGCGAAGGCCCTTAATCTTGACGCCATTCACGACACCGTACACGAAATGGCAAAGGACGAGGCAAGGCACGGAAAAGGCTTCGACGGCCTGCTCGCGAGATATTTCGGCAAATAATCAACG
>JAFSVO010000171.1 GCA_017444965.1 Clostridia bacterium
ATACCCGGCTTTTACGCCGATATCGACACGGGAAGACCGGGCCCGAAAATACTCGTTTTCGGCGAGCTTGACGGGCTTTTGATACCTAACCACCCCGAATGCGACAAGGAAACGGGCGCCGTTCACGCCTGCGGGCACAACGCCCAGTGCGCGGCGCTTTTGGGCCTTGCCGCGGCGCTTCGCGAAGAGGGCGTGCTCGACGGGCTTTGCGGCTCCGTTCGCCTTTGCGCCGTGCCCGCCGAAGAGGGAATAGAGCTCGGATACCGCAGAGAGCTTCAGAAAGCGGGCGTAATAAAGTTTTTAAGCGGAAAATCCGAGTTTATCGCGCGCGGGTATTTCGACGACTGCGACATAGCGTTTATGGTGCATACGACGGGCGGCGACCCCGGGCGCATACTTTGCGGGCTCGGCAACAACGGCGTTATCGTAAAGAATATAGTCTATAAAGGCAAGGCGGCGCACGCGGGCGGCAGCCCCCACAACGGGATAAACGCCCTTTACGCCGCAAACGTCGGGCTTTCGGCGGTAAACGCCCTGCGCGAGACTTTTCTCGATTCCGAAAGCATCCGTTTCCACCCGATAATGACGGAAGGCGGCTCGTCGGTCAACGCCATACCCGACAGAGCGGTGCTTGAAAGCTACGTAAGAGGCAGGACGATAGAGGCGCTTACGCGTGAAAACAAGAAAATAAACAGAGCCTTGGCGGGAGGCGCCGCGGCTTTGGGCGCGTCCCTTTCGCTTTCCGACTCCTGCGGATACTTCCCAAACAAAAATGACCTTCCCCTGCGCGAGGCGGCAAAGCGCGCGGCGCTTAAAACGGTGCCGCCCGAAAAGGTCGTGTTTTACGAGTCCTACAGCGCGGGAAGCACCGATATGGGCGACGTGTCCTCTCTTATGCCCTCTTTGCACCCTTACGCCGCGGGCTCTTCGGGCGCGGCGCACGGCAACGCCTATTATATAGTAGACCCCGTTTTCGCCTGCGTCGTTTCGGCGGAGTACCAGCTCAGACTTATAACCGAGCTTTTGTCGGATAACGCTTTAGAGGCTAAAAAAATAACCGACGCTTTCACGCCCGTTTTCAAAAACAGCCGCGAATACGTCGATTACCTCTCGGCTTTAGACCACGAATTTGAAGCGGTCTCCTACAACGAGGACGGAAGCATAACGATAAACGTATAAAAGGTGCTTGTATGAAGAAAAAACTGCTTGGTAAAACGGGGCTTCTCGTTACCGAAAACGGCTTCGGCGCGCTTCCGATACAGCGCGTTTCATTCGACGACGCGCGCGAGATACTGCGGTACGCCTACGACAGCGGTATAAACTTTTACGACACGGCGCGTTTTTACACCGACAGCGAGGAAAAGATAGGGTATTCCCTTTCCGACGTGCGCGACAAAATATATATCGCCACGAAAAGCATGGGCAGGACGCGCGACGCGGCGCTGTCCGACCTTGATATTTCCCTTAAGAATATGAAGACCTCTTACGTCGATATCTTTCAGCTGCATAACATACCCGAAATGCCCGATATAAACGACGAAAACAGCGCCTATTACGCCCTTTTAAAAGCGAGGGAAGAGGGCAAATGCCGCTTTATCGGCATAACGACCCACCGCCTGTCCGTGGCGCTTGAGGCGGCGAAAAGCGGGCTTTTCGACACGGTGCAGTTCCCGCTCTGCTATATGTCGGCGCCCGAGGATTTAGAGCTTATAGACGTCTGCCGAAAGGAAAACGTCGGCGTTATTGCCATGAAAGCCATGAGCGGCGGGATAATCTCAAGCCCGCGCGCCGCCTTCGCCTTTATGTCGCAGTATGACAACGTCGTGCCTATATGGGGCGTTCAGAAAATATCCGAGCTTCGGGATTTTCTTGCCTTCGCCGAAGAGGGCGTTACCTTAACGCCCGAAATGCGTGAGATAATTAAAAAGGACAAGGCGACCTTCGGAAACGATTTCTGCCGCGGCTGCGGCTACTGCGAGCCGTGTCCCGCGGGCATCCCCCTGCGCGACGCCGCGCGTATGATACCCATGCTGAAAAGAGCGCCGTGGCAGGAGTACACGACGGAAGCGTGGCAGGAAAAAATGTCGCGCGTTAAAAACTGCGTAGACTGCGGCGCCTGCAAAAGCCGCTGCCCCTACGGGCTCGATACCCGCCGCCTCGCGCACGAGTCGTACGACTTCTTTATAAACCTCTGCCGCGAAAAAGGCGTGCTTATTGAAAAATATCTGTAAACCCGCGGAAAGTATACAAAACCGCCCGTCTTTGTTTTGAAAGACGGGCGGTTAGTTGTTTTAAACCGTTCAGTTTTTCCCCAAAAGGATCTTAAGTATCACGATAACGCCTATCACGGCTATGGCGAACCAAACGACCGAGGACGTTATCTTTTCGAGCAGCTTTTGTAAAAAGCTCTTTTCGACCTTTTCCTGCGCCGCGACTCTCATTTCGCGGACGAAGGTGACCGCCGCCTTGTCAATTCCTTCGGGAAGCGCTTTTCTTACCTCGTTTTCGGCTCTTTCGGCGTCGACGGCGGAAACGCTGTCGCCCCAGTAAGCCGTATGGTCGCCTTTCCCCGTTCTGAACACGATAAGCGCGTCGTTATCCGAAAGCTTCCAGTCGCGCGTCACCCTTTTGGCAAACGACTTTAACGAATATCTTCCGGTGCTTTTTACGCAAAGAACGTATACTTTTCTTTCGCTGCCGACGTTAAGGTCGCGTATCTCCTGCTCCGCGTCAGCCGAAAGCGCGTTCGCGCCGTCGTAAACGTAAGGGTCCGAGGCGTTCTTTTTCGGGGGTGCGAGCGCCTTGCCGAGCCAAACCGCCAGGCAAACGAGAATTACGCAAACGACGAACGCCGTCCATCTTTTTTTCATTTTACCCTCTTATTTCCAAAAGCTTTTCTCTGACCTCGCCCTCAAGCTTTGAAAGCTCCTGCTCGGCGGCCTGCCTCTTTGCGTGCCCCTCTTCCTGTATCTTTACGACCTCGTCGAGCGTTTCTATCAGCATGCGGTTGGTGTCGCGCAGGGTCTCTATATCGACTATGCCGCGCTCAGATTCCCGCGCCGCCTCGGTCGTCGCGAGCTTTAATTTTTCGGCGTTCTTTAAAAGCAGCTGATTCGTCATATCCGACACCTGCTGCTGCGCCTGCGTCGCCTGCACCGAATGCTCGAGCCCCAAAGCTATCAGCATCTGGCTTTTCCACAGGGGGATCGTGTTATTAACCGTCGTCTGTATCTTCTCGGACATCAGCGTATCGTTCCCCTGAACGAGCCTTATCTGCGGCGCCATCTGTATCGCCACCATACGCGTAAGCTCTAAGTCGTGTATCTTCTTTTCAAACCTTTCGCAAAGGTCGGAAAGGTCGCGCGCCGCCTGCGCGTCTTCGGGAAGGCCCGTTTCGCGCGCCTTTTCGGCAAGGGCGGGAAGCGCCGTTTTGCGCAGGTCTTCAAGCTTCTGCTTTCCCGCAAGAATGTAAAGCGAAAGATCCTTGTAGTTTTCAAGGTTCTTGTCGTACATCTGGTCTAAAAGCGCGACGTCCTTCAAAAGCTGTATCTGGTGATTTTCGAGCGCGGAGGTTATCCTTTCGACGCTTTCCTCCGCCTTGCCGTATCTCGTTTTCAGCACGGCGACCTTTGACGACGCTTTCTTGAATAATTTGCCGAAAAAGCCCTCTTTGTCGGTGTCGAGCGTTTTAAGCTCGGTAACGAGCGAGGTGAGCATATCCCCGACCTCGCCGAGCTCTTTGGTGCGGACGGTAGAGAGAGCGCTTTCGGAAAACTCGGCTATTTTCTTCTGCGGCTCGGCGCCGTACTGCAAAAGCGCCGCCGTGTTTTTAACGTCGATCTTTTCCGCTATCGCCGTTACCTTTTCCTTTTCCTCGGGGGTAAGATTTTCGATAGATATTACGCTGAGTTCCTCGCTCATTTCTTTTCCTCCTTATCTTCCAAAAGCCCCTGCGACGCAAGAAGGCTCTGCATTACCGTGATGTCGGTCGACACGTCGAGCGCCGTATCGCTGAAAAGCGCGTCGAGCTGTTTTTCAAACGCCTCTTTGACCGTGCCGAGCGCGTTTTCTATGTTCTGTTTAGTGCCGTCGATGTTCTCGCCGGAAACGCCCTGCTTTTCAAGCTCTGAATACTCGTTTAAAAGCTTTAGGGTCGTCGGCAGATAGTAGTCCATGAATCTGCGCAGCTTTTTGCCCTTCTCCGCGTTTTTTTCAACGTAAGAGAATATCTTGCCGCAGACGTCCTCTATATCCTTTATTTTTCCGCTTACGGCGGCGTTTTGTATATTTTCGTCCGCCTTACGCACCTCGAAAAGCATCTCTCTGCCCTTTAAAAGAAGGGCGTCCGCGTCGGAATTGCCCGTCGGGACCGGCTTTTCCTGAACGTAGGTCACCTTTTTCGGCGCGAATATCGCGGTTATCCCCGCGACCGCTCCGGCGACCGCAGCCGCCGCGACGTAATGCCCGAACTTGTAAAAAGGAAAGCAAACGGCGTAAAGAAGCACTACCGCGCCGAAAACGTATATCGGAAGCGCGCTTCTTTCGACCCTTTCGCGATACCCCGGAGGCGCCGCCTTTTTTTCTTTCATTTCCGTCCCTCCTCCCGTATTTTTTATACCACAACATTATTTTACTGTCAATAATACGCGCTTTATGCTATACTATATGCAGGCAAGGTCTGCATGAATTGAAATGCTTTCGCATTTCATTAATTGCGGAATTGTTTCCGCATGAATTGAACGGCTTTGCCGTTCATAAATTGCAAAGCACAGCTTTGCATTAAGGTATGCGCCGCAGGCGCATTTATCAATAGACGCGGCATCGCCGCGTAACTTAATGAAGAGCTTTGCTCTTCAATTCATGCATACGAAGTATGCAATTCATGACAAAGTCAATTCACGAAAACGCAAAGCGTTTTCAATTAACGTCAAAGGGGTGTTTTTATGAAGTATAAATTCGGAGCGATAGGATTCGGCAACATGGGCGGCGCGATAATAAGGGGCGCGCTTTCGGCGGGTCTGTTTTCAAAGGACGAGGTCGCCGTTTTCGACAAGCTTGAGGAGGCGCGTGAAAAATGCGAAAAGGACGGCATCTCCGTTCTCTCTTCGTCGCTTGAGCTTTTCGAGAGCTGCGAAACGGCGCTTTTCGCCGTAAAGCCGCAGGGGATGGAGGCGCTTTTAAGCGAGCTGTCAGACGCGAAAAAGCCCTATCCGTGCGTTATCAGCATAGTCGCGGGCTATCCGTCCGAAAAGATACGCGCGCGCCTGCCGGGCGTCCACGTCGTGCGGGTAATGCCCAATACCCCTCTGCTTTTGGGCTGCGGCGCGACCGCTCTTTGCGCGTGCGAGGGCGCGACGGACGCCGAGCTTGAGGCGGCGAAGGCGCTTTTCGAACCGCTCGGCGAAACGGCGTGCCTTACCGAGGATAAAATGAACGCGGTCATCGCCGTAAACGGCTCTTCGCCCGCTTTCGTATACTATTATATAGAAGCGCTCGCGCGGTGGGGCGAAGAAAACGGGCTTTCCTACGGCGACTGTCTGCGCCTATGCGCGAAGACCTTTGAGGGCGCGGCAAAAATGGTGCTCGAGGGAAAAACGCCCGTGCCCGAGCTTATACGCAGGGTCTGCTCCCCGGGCGGCACGACGCTCGCCGCGATGGAGGTGCTTGAGCGCGAAAAGGCCGGCGAAACGCTTGCGCGCGCCGCCGACGCCTGCACCAAAAGAGCCGAAGAGCTCGCGAAAATGTAAAATCACGAAATATTTTAAAAACAGGTCGGACGACGGTCCGACCTGTTTATTATTACTGTCCGTTTTCCGGCTCTTCGACCGGCGGCGCGGGAGTTTTTATCCTGCTTTCCACGCCCGTTTTTTCATAAAGCGCGGCTGAGGTTATCACCCCGTCGTCGACCAGCTTTTCGCAGAGCATAAGCTCAGACGCCTTGAGCTTTGCCGTAAGCGCCGAATAGGTGACGAGCACCATGTCGGCGCGTAAAAATTCCGAAGTATTCACGCCGTCGGGAAGCACGCCCGCCGTCATCGCAAGTTCAAAGGGCGCGTTCCAGAGAAAGTCGCCCGCCTCTCCGCTTTTATACGAGAGCGCTCTTAAAACGAAGGTGAGATACTGCTCGGCGGTCACTTCATCGTTCGCGCCGCAGCGCCTTTTTGAAACGCCCGTCGTTATCCCTTTGCCGTAAGCGTATGAAACGTAGCTTTTCGCCCATGAGGGAACGTCGGTAAAGGGCGACGCGCCCTGAAACGCGAGCGCCTCTTCCTCTTTGCCCAAAAGCCTTATAAGCATAACGAGCGCCTCCGCCCGGGTCGGCTTTTTTAAAAGCTCGAAGCCGTCGCCCGTGCCCTTGAAAAGCCCGAGCCCCGAAAGGCTTTCCGCCGCGCTTTCCGCCCTGACCGTTTCGTGATAGGGGCTTTGCATAAGCCCCGCCTCGGACAGAAGCCCGGTAAAATCCATCGCGGACGACGCGCCGCTTAAGGTAAAGGTCTTTCTTACGTCGGCGTTATAGGCGAACACCGCGGGAAATGAAAAACTGCGCTTGTCGATAAAGCTTTCCCAGCCGACGAGGGTAGTGTTTTTATTGAAATAACCGTATTCCTGCGTATACTTGTTGTACTGATCTATACCGTAAACGGTCGTTTTGTTCTCGTCTGCGAAAGAGCGGACGTAAGGCATAAGCGCCTTGCTCGTTTTGTCGAACCGGCTGTAATAGACGAGCACGAAGCTGCCCGAGCTTTTGTTTTTTGCCCCGGAAAGAATATTCGACGCGCTGTCAAAGCCGGTGTCCTTAAAATAATCGCTGTCCTGCACGAGCGCGCCCGCGTCCTCGGGGAAAGAAGCGAAGCAAAGACAGGGCAGAACGAAAAGAAGCGCCGCGATTATTATTGCAACGCGTTTTTTCATACGTTTCCCTCCTTTTCGGCTTCTTTTTTTCAGTATACCATAAATAATGGTTCTTTCCAACACTTCTTTTTAATATTGCGATAAAAATAATGCTTTCTTTTTTTTACTTTTGTGATATAATATGGTATGTTGGTAAAAATTCGAATTACATAAAAGGGGACGATTTTTTGAAGATCAACATCACCGAAACGGTATTGCGCGACGCCCAGCAGTCGCTTATAGCGACAAGGCTTTCCTATCCGCAGTTCGAGGGCGCTTTAAAGCTTTTGAACGACGCGGGTTATTACTCCCTCGAGTGCTGGGGCGGCGCCACCTTTGATTCCTGCCTCCGCTTTTTGGGCGAGGACCCGTGGGAAAGGCTGCGCAATATCCGCAAAAACGCGCCCGACGCAAAGCTTCAGATGCTTCTTCGCGGGCAGAACCTTTTGGGTTATAAGCATTATCCCGACGACGTGGTGCGCGCTTTCGTTCGCAAAAGCGTTGAGAACGGGATAAACGTGATACGCATTTTCGACGCTTTAAACGACCTGCGCAACATTGAAGTCGCGGTCGACGAGGCGTTAAAGGCGGGCGCCGAGGTCTCGGGCACGCTCTGCTACACGACCAGCCCGATACATACCCTCGACGCTTTCGTCGAGCTCGGTAAAAAGATAGAAGGCATGGGCTGCCACACCCTCTGCATAAAGGATATGGCGGGCATAATGACGCCGAAAGCGGCGTTCGACCTTGTTTCCGCGCTCAAGAAGAACGTGAAGCTGCCGGTAGTCGTCCACACCCATTCGACGACGGGGCTCGGCGCCATGACCCTTTTAAAGGCGGTCGAGGCGGGCGCGGACACGATAGACTGCGCCATTTCCTGCCTGTCCGGCGGCACCTCTCAGCCGCCCACGGAAAGCATGTATTACACGCTTACCGAAATGGGCTACGACACGGGCCTTGACCCCGCAAAGCTTAAAGAAATAAACGATTTCTTCAAGCCCGTTCAGGCGGAAGCGCTCGCGTCCGGGCTTCTTAACCCGATAGTCATGAACACCGACACTAACGCATTAAATTATCAGGTGCCGGGCGGCATGCTCTCAAACCTCGTTTCGCAGCTTAAGGCGCAGAACGCTTTGGACAGACTGCCCGAGGTGCTTTCCGAGGTGCCGCGCGTGCGCGAAGACTTGGGTTATCCCCCGCTCGTCACCCCCTCGTCGCAGATGGTCGGCGTGCAGGCGGCGCAGAACGTGCTTTTAGGCGAAAGATACAAGAACGTTTCAAAAGAAATAAAGGCGTATCTTCACGGCGAATACGGCAAGGCGCCCGGAAAAGTCAACGAAGAGCTGCAAAAGAAGGTCTTGGGCGACGAAGAGCCCGTTACCTGCCGCTTCGCGGACACGCTCGCGCCCGGGCTTGACGCCGCCCGCGCCGAGATAGGCGAGCTTGCGAAGAGCGAAGAGGACGTTTTATCCTACGTCGCCTTCCCGCAGGTCGCCGAAAAGTTCTTTAAGGCGCGCGAGGAAAAGGCGCGCAACACCGTAAAATACTCCATAACGGAAGTGAAGTGAGGCGCTTATGTACAGTGAAAGCTTTGCGTCTTTAAGCCTTTTGGACGGACTTAAGGATTCTCTTCTCGGCATCGCCGTCGTTTTCCTTATGCTCGCCGTGCTCATAGTCGTAATATCCGTAATGGGCAAGCTGGGGCTCGGGAAAAAGAAAGAAGCGAGACCCGTATCGACCGGGACCGTAAAAAGCCTGCCCGCCTATCCCGACACGGTCGACCTTATAAACGTCGACGAAAAGACGGCGGCTATGATAATGGCGATAGTCGCGGACGAAACGGAAATACCGCTTTCTGAGCTCAGATTTATTTCTATCAGGGAACTGTGAGGTAATAACATGAAATACAACGTCACTTTAAACGGAAAGACCTATGAGGTCGTAGTTGAAAAAGGCGAAGCGAGAGTAG
>JAFSVO010000172.1 GCA_017444965.1 Clostridia bacterium
CTACGGTTTCCGATATCTGTTTTCTTATCGGCGTCGCGCACGCTTCCATTATCGAAAGAAAGTCGCCCGCTACGATAACGTTGGTCGTACTGCCGTCGCCGTAAGCCAAACAATTAAGATAAATGGGGTCCAAAACGCCGTTCGATACCCTCTTGGAAAAATAACCCGCAAGCTCTGTGCCGAGGGGAGGAGTTACGTCCGCTCTTGAAAAACCCGCTTTAAACATAAATAATCACCGTCCTTAAACTGATATTATATCAATATTTTTTAAGTGTCAAGGTCGCCTTTTTTTCTTAAAAAAGCGAAATAGTAATGCTGTAACCTCTTACATTGTGCCTTTATGACATTATTTTCCCCTTTCAATGATTTTTACGCTTTTTTGACTAATATTTTACAGGCGCCGAGTGAAAGCGCTTTTCAGTTTTCTTTCATCGGCAGCGGCAAAAAAAGTAAGGCGTTTTCATCCTTTTTCGTGTTTACAAAAAGACCTTTCCGTGATAAAATGTATTTATCTGTAAATATCTTCCGGAGGTTTTTTCATGAAAGATAAAATACTCGTTTTGGACTACGGCACGACGTCTCTGAAAGCCGCGCTTTACGACGGCGAATTCCGCGCCCTTTCGGTCAAAAGCTTTGAGTTTTTTTACGATACGCCCGCGCCCGGCTTTATAGAGTACGACGCCGAAAACTATATAACCGCCGCGGTAAAGCTGTTTTCCGAAATAGTCGCCGAGCATAAATGCGGCGATGAGATAGCCGCCGTGACGGTGACGGGGCAGGCGGAAACGCTTATCCCCGTCGACGCCGCGGGAAACGTTCTCGGAAAAGCCATGGTCTGGACGGACACCCGCGCGCAGGAAGAGGTCGCCTATCTTTCGTCGCGCATCGACGCGCGCGACTATTACGAGGTGACGGGCATATCGGGCATAGACCCCGTGGCGCCCCTCGCCAAAATACGCTGGATAAAGCTTCACGAGCCCGAAAGGTATGAAAAGACGGACAAATTCCTTATGCTTCACGATTTCGTCGTGTGGCGCCTTTCGGGGAAAATGGCTTTGGAGACTTCGGTCGGCTCGTGCTCGGGTTACCTCAACATACGCTCGGAAGAGTACGAAAAACGCTTTCTTGATATCGCGGGGATAGACGAAAACAAGCTGCCGCCCCTTTCCCGCGCGGACGAAGTTATGGGCGAGCTTCTGCCCGAAATACGCGAAAAGACGGGGATCGCGGGCTCCTCGGTCGTAAACGGCATGCTCGACCAGTGCGCCTCTGCGATAGGCGCCGGCAATACCGAGCCGGGAGTCGTCTGCGAAACGACGGGCACGGTGCTGGCTATTGCCGCGACCCTTCCCGACTTTAAGCCGGAAGAATTCCCCTCACCCGTGATAGTTCTGCGCCACGGCCTGCGCGGGCGCTATCTCGCGCTGCCCTACTGCCCGACAGCCGGCATGCTTTTAAAGTGGTTTAAAGACGCTTTCCTGCAGGCGGACGTGTCGCTTTGCAAAGAGACGGGCGAAGACGTTTTCAAATACATAGACGACAAAATCGCCGAAAAGGGCGCGCCCGTGTCAAAACTTATCGCGCTGCCCCATTTTAACGGCTATCTTTCGCCCGTTTCAAACCCCGACGCCACGGGCGTTTTATACGGGCTTTCGCTCGATACCGACCGTTTTGACGTCGCCCTCGCCATTATGGAGGGCGTGACCTTTCTGCTTCGCGAAAACTTAGAGCTTTTGTCACGCTCGGGAATAGACTGCAAACGGCTTATCTCCCTCGGCGGCGGCGCGAAAAGCCGCCTGTGGCTCGGCATTAAAGCCGCCGTCTGTGATTTGCCCATAGTTACGATGGTAAACGAAGAGTCGACCTCGCTCGGGTGCGCCCTCGGCGCGGCGCTTACCCTCGGGCTTTTAAAGGACGAGCGCGAGATCGGAAAGTACGTCGCCGTGAAAAAGGAATATACCGCGGACGCGGGTCGTACTAAAGAATATCAAAAGAAATACGAAAAGTATCTCGACTTGAACCGCAGGCTCGGTTTTTGGGACAGGTAAGCGTCCCCTTTTTCGGACACGCCGCGTTGTAAGATCTATATCGGAGGGAAACGTTTTGGATATCGCCGCCTTTTGTGAGAAAAACGGGATAGAATGCTTTGAGCGCGAGCCGCTTTGCGCCCACACCTCTTTCAAGGTGGGCGGGGAAGCCGACTTCTTTTTAAAAACGCCCTCGCGGGCGGCGCCGCGGCTCATCCGCTTTTTAAACGAAGAAAAGATCCCCTTCTTCCTTTTGGGAAAGGGCACGAACACGGTTGCGCGCGACGAGGGCTTCCGCGGCGCCGTCGTAAACATTATCCCCGAAGAGCCGCGGCTTTGCGGCGACGGCGTCGGTATCGAATGCCCCGCGGGCGCGTCCCTGCGCGCTCTCGCCCTTTTCGCTTTTGATAACTCTCTTACGGGCCTCGAGTTCGCGCACGGCATACCGGGAAGCGTCGGCGGCGCCGTATATATGAACGCGGGCGCCTACGGCGGCAGTATATCGGACGTGCTTTTCTCTTCCGTCTTCTGCGACGGGGAGGGGAATATAAAAGAGATCGCGGCGGACGCGCATGATTTCGGCTACCGCAAAAGCTTTTTCTCCGAAAACCCCGGGCTTACCGTCCTTTCATCCGTCTTTAAGCTTCAAAAAGGCGACAGGGCGGAGATCGAAAAAAAGATGAGCGAGCTTTCCGAAAAAAGGCGGGCGACGCAGCCCCTCTCCTACCCCAGCGCGGGGTCGGTCTTCAAGCGGCCCGAGGGGCATTTCGCGGGAAAGCTTATAGAGGATTGCGGCTTAAAGGGCTTTACGCGCGGCGGCGCGCAGGTGTCGGAAAAGCACGCGGGGTTTATAGTAAACGCGGGCGGCGCGACTTTCGCCGATATAGCGGCGGTCATAAAGCACGTACAGAAAACGGTTTACGACAGGTTCGGGGTAACGCTCGAGCCGGAAATAAAAATACTCGGGGGAGGTAATTTTTAATGGACTGTCTTATCATCTCGGGAATGAGCGGCGCGGGCAAAAGCCTTGCCGCCGACGTGCTCGAAGACGCGGGGTATTACTGCGTGGACAATATGCCGGCGTCGCTTATCCCCCGCTTTGCCGAGCTTTTTTCGTCAAGCTCGGCCAAATACAAGAAGGTCGCCTTCGTCGTAGACGTGCGCGGCGGCGAAAGCCGCGAAAGCATCGTTTCGGTCAAAAGACAGCTCAATCAGACGGGGCTTTCGTGCCGCATGCTCTTTTTAGACTGCCGCGACGACGCGCTTATAAACCGCCACAAGGCGACGCGCCGCCGCCATCCGCTCGACGACAGCGGCAATATCGCCGACGCGATAGCGCGCGAGCGCAAGCTTATGGAGCCGATACGCGCAGAGGCGGACTATATTATCGACACGACGGCACTTTCAAGCGCGACCTTAAAAAGCCACATACTCAATATGTTCGGCGGCGAAAAAGGAAAAACGCCGATGGTCATATCGGTCGTGTCCTTCGGCTTTAAGTACGGCATCCCGCACGAGTCGGACACGGTCTTTGACGTAAGGTTCCTCGAAAACCCCTTCTACGTGCCCGAGCTGCGCGAAAAAACGGGGCTTGACAAGGCGGTCTGCGATTTCATTTTCAGCGATCCCGCGGCGGAGGCGTTCTCTTCCCGCGTTATCGACCTTTTAGACCTTCTTATCCCCCGCTATATAAAAGAGGGCAAAACGTCGCTTGTCGTGTCGGTCGGATGCACGGGGGGCAGACACCGCTCGGTCGCCCTTGCCGAAAGGCTTAAAGACGACCTTATGAAAAAGGAACACAACGTGGTGATACGCCACAGAGATATTGAAAAGGGGTAAAAAATGTCTTTTAACTCCGATATGAAGACCGAGCTTTGCAAGGTGCCTTTCGTCTGCGCCCAGTGTCCTGCGGCGGAGGCGCTGGGGCTTATGCTCTACGCGGGGCGGTTTTCGCCGTCGGAGATAAAGATACAGGCGGAAAACGCGAACGTATTAAAACGGATAATATCGACAGTCAAGACCGCCTGCGGCGTGACATTAGAGCAGGACGGCGGCTCTGTCTTTACCCGCGACGAAAACGCGATATCCGCGGTTTACCGCGCTTTCGGGTACGAGCCGAAGGGCTCGCTTCAGTTAAATCACGCCCTTTGCGAGGATGAGTGCTGCAGGGCGTCATTTCTGCGCGGCGTTCTTTTATCGGGCGGGTGCATAACCTCGCCGGAAAAGGGATATCACCTTGAAATAGTTTCCTCGCACTATACGGCGGCGCGGCAGACGGCGACCCTTCTTTCGGAGATGGATATCACGCCGAGGTATATACAGCGCCGCGGCAACCACATTCTTTATTTCAAAGACAGCTCGCTTATAGAGGACGTTTTAGCGGCGGCGGGCGCCACCAACTCGGCTATGGAGATAATGCTCAAAAAGGTCGAGCGCGAACTTAACAACAGCGTTAACCGGAAGGTCAACTGCGACAGCGCGAACCTCGACAAAACCGTCGCGGCGGCGGGAAAGCAGCTTGACGCCATACGCAAGCTTCAAAAGGCGGGAAAGCTCGACGGTCTGTCCTCCTCTCTGCGCGAAACGGCTTATCTGCGCCTTGAAAACCCCGAGCTTTCGCTAAACGCTTTATGCGAGCTTCACAAAAAGCCCGTTTCCAAACCGGGCTTAAGTTCCCGCTTTAAAAGGCTTATAGAGCTTTCGGAGGAAAAATGAGTTTTGCACATCTTCACGTTCATACCGAATACAGCCTGCTTGACGGCGCCTGCCGTATAAGCAGGCTTTGCGAGCGTTTAAAGGAAATGGGGCAGACCGCCTGCGCCATAACCGACCACGGCGTTATGTACGGCGCGGTCGATTTCTTTAAGGCGGCGAAGAAAGCCGGCGTAAAGCCGGTCATCGGGTGCGAGCTTTACGTCGCGCCGGGCGACAGACGGGATATGACGTCTGGCGGCGCGGGCGCGTATCACCTTATCGCGCTCTGCAAAAACGAGACGGGCTACAAAAACCTTATAAAGCTTTGCTCAAAGGGCTTTACCGAGGGCTTTTACGGCCACCCGAGGATCGACTTTTCCCTTCTGCGCGAGCATCACGAAGGGCTTATCATCCTTTCGGCGTGCCTCGCGGGCGAGGTGGCTTCGCTCCTCTGCGCGGGCAACTTTGAGGGCGCGCGCGAATGCGCCGAAAAATACCGCGACCTTTTGGGCGAGGGCAACTATTACCTTGAGATACAGGACCACGGGATAGAGGAACAGAAAAAGATAAATCCGCTTCTTATAAAGCTGTCCCGGGAAACGGGCATACCCCTCGCCGCGACGAACGACGCCCATTATTTAACGCGGGACGACGCCGCCATGCACGACGCGCTTTTGTGCATACAGACGGGCAAGACTCTTATCGATGAAAACCGCATGAGATTTGCGTCAAACGAGTTCTATTTAAAAAGCGAAGACGAGATGCGCGCCCTTTTCCCCGAAATACCCGAAGCGCTTTCAAACACGCAGAAGATAGCCGACGCGTGTAACTTCGAGTTTACCTTCGGCACCTATCACCTGCCCGATTTTGAAACGCCGGACGGGCGCGACCATTTTGAGTACCTTAAAGAGCTTTGCGAAAAGGGCCTCGCGAAAAAGTACCCCGGCGACGACGGGAGCGTGCGGAAAAAGCTTGATTACGAGCTTTCGATGATAAACAAAATGGGCTTTACCGACTATTTCCTTATAGTTCAGGATTTCGTAAATTACGCGAAGAACAAGGGGATACCGGTAGGGCCGGGCAGAGGGTCGGCGGCGGGCTCGGTCGCGGCGTACTGCCTTAATATAACCGACATCGAGCCTATTCGCTATTCCCTCTTTTTCGAGCGCTTCTTAAACCCCGAGCGCGTTTCCATGCCCGATATCGACATGGACTTCTGCCCGCAGAGACGGCAGGAGGTAATAAACTACGTCATGAAGAAGTACGGCGAGGACAGAGTCGCGCAGATAGTCACCTTCGGCACGATGGCGGCGAAGGCGGCGGTGCGCGACGTCGGGCGCGTTATGGGCGTGCCCTACGCCGACGTCGACAAGATAGCCAAGGCGGTGCCGAAAGAGCTTAATATAACGCTCGACAAGGCGCTTTCCGAGTCGCGCGACTTTAAAGCGCTTTACGATACCGACGAAACGGCGAAACGCATTATAGACATGGCGCGGAAGGTCGAGGGCATGCCGCGCAACACCTCGACCCACGCGGCGGGCGTTATAATCGCGTCAAGACCCGTAGACGAGTTCGTGCCGCTGGCGCGCTCGGATCAGGGCGTAGTCACCCAGTTCGGCATGACTACGCTTGAAGAGCTCGGGCTTCTTAAAATGGACTTTTTGGGGCTTCGCAACCTGACCGTTATAGACGACACCTTCAAAATGCTTGAAAGGCGCGGCGTTTCGGTCTCGTGGAGCAATATAGATTACAACGACCGCGATACGCTCGAAATGCTCGGGCGGGGCGAGACGGAGGGCGTTTTCCAGATGGAAAGCCCGGGCATGACGCGCGTCGCCGTAGGTTTAAAGCCGCGCTCGGTCGAAGACATAACGGCTATTATCGCACTTTACAGACCGGGGCCCATGCAGTCGATACCGACCTATATCGCCAACTCCAAAGCGCCCGAAAGGGTCACCTATATCCATCCCATGATGCGCGACATCCTTTCGGTCACCTACGGGTGCATAGTTTATCAAGAGCAGGTCATGGAGATATTCCGCAGGCTCGCGGGCTACTCTCTCGCGAGGGCCGACAACGTGCGGCGCGCCATGAGCAAGAAAAAGGAAGAAGTGCTTAAAGCCGAGCGGCAGAACTTCGTTTACGGCAACCCGGCCGAGAACATAAGCGGCTGTATGGCGCAGGGCTTAAGCGAAAAGGACGCGAACGCCCTTTTCGACGAGATGCTCGATTTCGCGAAATACGCCTTCAACAAGGCGCACGCCGTGTCTTACGCCGTCGTTTCGTTTATGACGGCTTACCTCAAATGCCACTATCCGCGCGAATACATGGCGGCGCTTCTTACCTCGGTGCTCGGCGACAACGCCAAGGTCTTTGAATATTCGGCGGAATGCCGCAGGCTCGGGATAGCCCTTCTGCCGCCCGATATAAACCGTTCGGGCGTCGGCTTTACCGTATCGGGCGAAGGCATTCGCTTCGGCTTAGGCTCGGTAAAGAACGTAGGCGTCGGCTTTATAGAAAATATGGAGTGCGAGCGGATGACGCGCGGCGACTATACGGATTTCAA